>JBDTHH010000449.1:0-5032 GCA_039937055.1 Ktedonobacteraceae bacterium
CCTGATGGGATTTATGTTCGTTGAAAAATCTTATCGGGTTTTCTATTTATACGTCTATCGCGCAAGCGTTGCCAGGCAGTGCGAAGCATTCTAGTTTCTTCAACACTTAATCCCATACCCCTCCTTAAAAGGACCTCATCTGTGATATCGAGAACACCATAAATGTCTCCTGCTCGCAATAATCTATCTAGTTCATCCAAATTGAGCAGATCAGCACCCACAAGTGGTATTGGAAGCTTTTCTGCCTCGGTTGGCTCCAGTTCTAGAACACCTCCACCATAACTGCGTCCTAACACCTCAGAGAAGGCAAAAGTGAGCGAGTTCAAAAACGCCGCAGCTACTGTTCTGGGGGGTACACCATTGCAGAATTTCACGCGATGAATGGTATCAGTACAGGTAGCCGCTGCATCGTTCAAGATAATTTTCGGGAAACTATATACCTGGCGGAGCATAAACGCTTGAGGAATCCATCTTGATGGAATAATATACCATCTTTTACGAATTCGGCACTTATATCCCGTATTCAGACCTTTCTCTTCCCCTTGTGCAATATATGCTTGTAACTCGTCAGGCAGACAATGAAAAGGCACATCCGGGGGTTTAAGAAGAAAAGCAGGAGCTTGCTTCGCTGCATTAGCCTCCCAATCAGCTTCGGAAAAAAAGTGCCCCTGATATCTGTGCCGAACGACCAACAAGACGCTGAGTGTATGGCCTGAGCGAATACTCATCGACTTGCTTCTCAGTAAGCACAAAGAACTCATTTAAACCTGTCACTATACCTACATCAACATCAATAGCATACTTTGCAATAGTCAGACTTTCATGAAACTGCAAAGTACGTAGCAACTGCAATTCTTCTTCTTCAAGGAAATACATGGTCCATTTCTCAGTTGAGTGATCCATCTCCTTAAGCGTATCTCTTGGGGCTGTCGTATATTCATAACAGCTAAGATCATCTATTCCATCAAGCTCAATAGTCCTGATCCCAGTATGTTCAGTGCCATTCCGTTCGCCTAGTAGTAACACAATCTCCTGTTGGATATCAGTGAACACAAGCTTCTTGAACGTAACAAGTGTAAGATAGCTGTAGTAGCGGCTAAGGAAGTAACGTAGCTCTGCTGCATAATTGACTTGGAGTAGTTCTGCGGGAATAACCATAGCCATCCGCCCCGACTCATTCAGCAGAAGAGTAGCAGCCACCAGGAATGGAACCCATGAATTCGTTAACCGGCTAGGATGTAAGCCTGCTCGCTGCATAAGATAAAATGCCATGGACCGATGCTCTTCTGGGAAGTTTTGATAACGAATAAATGGAGGATTACCTATGACCGCATCAAAAAGATGTTTATCGGAAAGGTGTGATTTACAGTAAGCAAAGAAGTCACCAGTATAGATCGGCGTCGTAGATATCGGACCAACGATGGTACGAATACGTTCTGAAGCTTTCAATGCCTCTTGTGAGTCAATTTCAATACCATGAATAAGGCTTGTAATCGTTGCTCTATCAGCTCCCCGCCTGATAAGTTCTTCGGTAGCAGCTTCGATTAAAATACCATCGCCACAACTAGGTTCAAGGATCTTCGTTGTCGGTGTCTGAATCGCCCAACGGGCGAGAAAATCGGCAATAGGTTTTGGAGTATAATAGCCTCCACGGAGTTTTTGGTACGTTGCTACTGGTTTCACGAAATACAACCCCCTTGAAATTCACTTTCTTTCCACCACCACTGGACTAACACTATTAACTTTTACTGTCAAAGGCAAAACGCACTCCGTCTGGCCGGTACCCAACATCGAAATTCTGCGGTCGTACCCCTCCAATAACTCGAACTGGCCCCACCTCAACACAATCAGGTTGAGGTGGGGTCAGGGAAGTTGAAATAGGTGCTATGATAGGAATATTTCCTAACATTATTGCTAATGCTCTGCCAACGGCAAGATCAAACAATTTACCGAGTTCACCAGAAGATTGAGGTGGAGTGCGCCTCAGCCTTTCACCATTATTGAGCCAGGTGACACCGAAGCGAGCCAGGTCTGCCTGATCAATAACTACAACAGGCATAGAAGTCAAAGCTGCCATTATACATTCCCTTCTTATCGTTTATCTGCCCTCATGGCGCTACGACAACGCCTCCGCCAACTCGCGCAAGAACAACTCGGCATCCGTCACCAACCCCGCCGCCTGGAAGCTGCCCCGGTCTGCCAGCTTGGTGACGACGGCGGGATTGATGTCTACCACGACGGTGCGCACCGTGGCGGGCAGCAGGTTGCCGGTGGCGATGGCGTGCAACATGGAGGCCACCATAATGGCCATCTCGACCCCCTGGACCGCCTGGCGCATCTGCCGCTGGGACTCCTGCATGTCGTTGATAACGCCCGGCATGGGACCATCATCGCGAATAGAGCCGGCCAGCACCATGGGGATATGGCGCTGCAAGGCCTCATAGGTGATGCCCTCACGCAGCAGGCCGGCCTCCATGGCCTTCTCCAGCGAACCGGCGGCGCGCACCGCGTTGATGGCACGCAGGTGGTTGCGATGCCCACCCTCGACCTGCTCGCCCGTGCGCAGATCGACACCCAGTGATGTGCCGTAGAGCGCAGACTCGACATCATGCGTCACGATGGCATTGCCGCCAAAGATCACCTGCACATAGTCGCGTCGCAGCAACTCTGCGATGTAGCGCCCCGCGCCCGTGTGGATCACGGCCGGTCCCAACACGAAGAGGATCTTGCCACCACGCGCGCGCGTCTCCTTCATCTGCTGCGCGATCTGGTGAATCGCCAGCACCTTGATCTTTTCGGAGGAGACATTGCTCTGCATAAAGGCGAATCCCTCACGCTCGCGCGCGCGCTCAAACGGCAGAACACGAATGCCCTCATAGCCGGTGACCACCTGGTCGCCTATCTCCACTTCATGCATCGGCTTGCAATAGGGCCGCTTCCCGTCAGCATCGATGATGATCGCCACATCCATCTCAATATGTTCGACATCCACCCACTGCCCATGCAAGCGCACCTGTGTCGGCAAATTGGTGGTTGAGTAGAAACGCGCTGGCAGGACACCGCGCTGTTCAACGGCGACCGTGTGTACATCGGCGCTATGCAGCAGCACGGCGCCAAACTGCTGGAGTTCGGATAGGATGCGCTCTAAGATCTCATCGTCGGGCGCCTCCACCTTGAGACGGATATAGCTTGAGTCCGTCTTGCTGGCGCCAACGCGCATCTCCTCCACCACGAAATTCCCACCCCGATCCATGATAGTATCCCAGGCGCGCGGTAGCGTCCAGGAATCGATAATATGCCCGGTCAGCTCGATCACTTCACTCGCCATTACTGTATTCCTCTATTCCATCTAGCTCTGACGCCCTCAAAAGAACGCGCCTGTGCAAGTAGTGTAGTGCTATCGACCCGGCATGTCAATCTGACCCGGCAGGAACCCCATCAACCAACCAGGAGGGTAGGGGCGCCGTTTACAAGCCCCATAGACATTAAGTTAAGGGGGGGATGACAAAAAAGGATCTTTCTGCGATCATAGAAAAAAAGAATCGTGAGCTATGAAAGGAAGAAAGACCCGATGAGTAGTATAGCAGATCAGTGTGCCCTCTTACAGCAGATTGTGACAGTGGAAGCCAACCAGCTTGCACGGGAGACCGGTTGCATCAAACGGCAACGGAAATTCACGGGGACAGCGCTCTTTGTCGGGCTGGTGTTCAGTTGGTTAACGACCCCGGACAGTACCCTGGCCACCATCGTGCAAAACCTGGGCTGGGTGGCCTTGCAGGTGAGCATTCCCGGCCTGTTTTATCGCTTTACCGAGGAACTGGCCTTGTTTCTGGAGCGGATGCTCCACCGGCTGGTGACGGCTCCCTGGCAGGAGGGCATCGCGGTGGAAGGAGCGCTCTTGCGTCGCTTCAACGGGGTGTTCGTGGAGGATAGTAGTACGGTCCCCTTGCCCGACGCGTTCCAGAAGAGGTGGCGGGGCTGTGGCGGCAGTCGGGGAACCAGTGGATCGGCGCTCAAAGTCTTCGTGCGCTGGAATCTCACGACGGGAGAGATGCAGGGACCGCTGCTGAGTCATGGGCGCACCACCGATACGCGCTCGCCGCTGTCTCTGGAGCAGCTTCCAGCGGGCTGCTTGTACGTGGCCGATCTGGGGTTCTACAGCCTCAAGCGGCTCCTGGCCTTGCACGGGCGCAGCAAGCGGGAGCGGCGGTTCTTCCTGACGCGCCATCAACCGGGGGTGGGATTATGGACGCGGAGCGGGCATCGCCTGTCTTTGAGGGCCCTGGTTCCCAAACAGGTGGGCCAGCGTGTCGAGATCAGTGCCCGGCTCGGTCGACAGGGAGGGATCTGGGTGCGGGTGCTCATGGAGCGGGTGCCCAAAGCGGTAGGCGACGAGCGGCGTGAGCGCATCAAGGAGGCGGCGGCCGATCATGGGCGGGAGGCGGGCGAGGAGGTGCTGCGGCTGGCAGACTGGACGATTGTACTCACCAATGCAAGCCGGGATCGGCTCCGCTTTGAGGAGGTTCTTGTCTTAATGCGAGCCCGCTGGCAGATTGAGCGACTCTTCCGGCTCTGGAAGGAGTATGGCCAGATCGATGAGTGGCGCAGCAAACAGCCCTGGCGTATCCTCTGTGAGATCTACGCCAAGCTTTCGGCCATGGTGATCCAGCAGTGGCTCACCACCCAGGGCTGTTGGGACGACCCCCATCGCAGCCTGATCAAAGCCGCCCAGGTGGTGCGCCGAGAAGCCAATCGGCTGGCCGTGGCCATCCGGCGGGGGAACCTGGCTGAAGAAGTGCTGGACGTGCTGGGCAATATGCACTCAGGCTGCCAGCACAACCGCCGCCGTGCTCGCCCCTCCACCGCCCAACTCCTGGAGGACCCCTCCTTGCTCCGCTGGCCTGACCGGCCAGCGGAGCAGATCACTCCTGTCAAGAAACGGACGTATCTCGGCAAGCGCTGGCCGGCCGGAAAGGGATGGAATGCCACTCGGATTCGCGAATATTCTTAACTTAATGTCTATGGGGCTTGT
>JBDTHH010000450.1:0-3277 GCA_039937055.1 Ktedonobacteraceae bacterium
TTTACAAGCCCGTGTAGCGGCTACATACGCGTCTGGCTGCCACACGGGCTTGTAAACGGCGCCCCTACCCCTTGCGTGCCACATGAACCATGAAAAACGTTCCACAAAAAACCTCCTCTTGCGAAAAGCCATCGTCCTTATGAGACGCTCCAACATTATCGGGCTTGCAAGCCTTGATAGGCGATATCCCGGCGGTAGTGCATGCCTTCAAACGCGATCTGCATCACGGCTTCGTAGGCACGGCCGACTGCCTCCCGTAGTGTCTGGCCGGAGGCGGCCACGCTTAGCACGCGGCCGGCGGCGGTGACCAGGTGGCCGTTGTGGGTGGCGGTGCCCGCGTGGAAGACCTGTACGCCTTCCTGGCGCTGGGCCTCTTCGATGCCAGTGATTGGGAGTCCTGTACGATATTTGTCTGGATAGCCGCCGGATGCTAGCGTGACGCTGATGGCGTATCCAGGGCGCCACAATGTCTCATGCAGCGCGCGTGTATCCTGTGCTGGCGTCCATGTCAGGATATCCAGTAGATCGGCCTGCATGAGCAGCATCTGGGCCTGCGTCTCCGGGTCGCCGAAGCGTGTATTGTGTTCCAGCACCATCGGGCCACGCTCGGTGAGCATGATATTCGAGTAGAGAACGCCGGAGAAGGCGATGCCGCGCCTGGCGAGAGCTTGCAGGGTGGCGGAGATAACCTGGGTGTGGACCTGCGCCTCCTGGACCTGGCTCACAAAGGGCAGCGGCGTGAAGACGCCCATGCCGCCGGTATTCGGACCCTGGTTCCCTTCAAGTGCGCGCTTATGGTCCTGCGTCAGGACAAGGGGCAGGTAATCGCTGCCGTCGCAAATGGCGGTCGAGCCGATCTCTACGCCCTCCAAATAATCTTCGATGACTACCACGTCGCCGGCGGAGCCAAAGACGCGCTCAACCATCATCTGCTGGACGGCGTCGTGGGCCGTGGCCAGGTCAGGCACCACGATGGCACCCTTGCCGGCGGCGTTGCCATCGGCCTTGATGACGACCGGGGCGCCGTGCTCTTCCAGGTAGTCCAGCGCGCTTCGGGCCTCGGTAAACGTGCGGTGCTGCGCGGTAGGGATGCCAGCCTCGGTCAGCAGTTGCTTGGCGAAGGCCTTGCTGCCCTCCAACGAGGCGCCCGCCGCGTCTGGCCCGAAAATACGCAGGTCCCTCTGCCGGAACGTGCTGGCGATGCCTTCAATCAGGGGGAGTTCCGGCCCAACAACTGTCAGGTCGACCTGGTTCCGCTCGGCAAACTCGGCCAGTTCCGTGATCTGGGTGATGCCGAGCGAGACGCATTCCGCGTAACTCGCCATGCCAGGATTGCCCGGCGCGGCATATATCTTATCTACCCGCTTGCTCTGCGCCAGCTTCCATACCAGCGCATGCTCGCGTGCCCCTGAGCCAACCACTAACACACGCATACATACTCTCCTCGTTGCTTGATATGCAATGCTACCTACCGGAGGGTCCCTACTCCTCTATCAAGGTTCATTGCACAGGTGAGATGGCCCCAATCCGCGTAGGGATTCGGCTTGCCGCGTCCGTGCAAGGCACCCCTTGGGGTGCCTGTGGGGCCTCCCCTCAGACCTAAGGGCTTGCCACCCGGATGCGGCAAGCCGAATCCCTACGCGGGAGGGGGCATCGCCCTGGTACCCGTGCAATGAACCTTGACAGAGCATTACGACGAATTTGTTGGAATCAATGGGATAGGCGTTCGTCCCTGCATCCGAGCGGCTTCGTGTGGATCGAAGGGCCAACCACCGCGTTGCATACAGCCGTAGCAGAACTCCCTGTGTAGGAGCTCGCGCGCCGCGTCGTCGGTGGGGATAGGCTCATAGTGGGCGTTCTGGGATGTGATGGCGCGCCCCAGGCCGGCGAGGCTAAGGTAGCCCAGGCTGTCTACGCCGATGTAGTCGGCGATCTCCTGGTTGCTGCGTCCGGCGGCGATCAGTTCCTCTTCCTGCGGGATGTCGATGCCGAAGTAGCAGGGATGGCGCAGCGGCGGCGCGCTGGAGCGCAGGTGAATCTCCTTGACGCCCATGTGGCGCAGCGCCGCCACCAGGCGCTTCATGGTGTTGCCGCGCACAATCGAGTCGTCCACGATCACCAGCCGCTGTCCCGCGATCTTGGGTCTGACCAGGTTGAATTTCAGGTCTACCTCTAACTGGCGCAGCCGCTGATCCGGCTTGATGAAGCTGCGGTCGCTGTAGCGGTTCTTGATGATAGCCTGGCCATAGGGGATGTTGGAGGTCGTGGCATAGCCTAGAGCCGCCGGGATGGAGGAGTCAGGAACGGGTACCACCAGGTCGGCCTCTATGGGGTGTTCCCGCGCCAGTTCGCGGCCCAGGGCCTCGCGCACAAGATAGACGTAACGATCATTGAGGCGGCTGGTGGCGTCCGAAAAATAGATATACTCGAAGACACAGAGCGACTTGCGCGGCACCTGCATCAGCATCTCTGAGCGCATCCCCTGTTCGTCGATGGTGATGAGTTCGCCCGGCTCAACTTTGCGCACGAACGTCGCGCCAACGCGGTCCAGCGCGCACGACTCTGAGGCCACCATCCAGCTATCGCCGATGCGCCCCATACAGAGCGGACGCATGCCCCAGGGGTCACGCATGGCGTAGATCCGGCCTTCCGCCAGGATCACCAGGCTGTAGGCCCCCTTCAACAGGGGAAAGGTAGCGATCATGCGTTCGCGCAGGGTCTCGCCGTCGGCCAGCAGCAGCAGCAGGGCAATGGCCTCGCTATCGGTCGTAGAGGCCAGCAGTTCCTGGGGCAACTGCGCGCGCAAGGCGGCGCCGTTGACCAGGTCGCCATTGTGCGCGACGGCGATGGACCAGTTTTGCTTGTGGTGCTGACCCATCACGAAGGGGCCGGCGTTCTCAACACAGCTTGAGCCGGTGGTTGAGTAGCGCACATGGCCAATCCCCCTGTGCGTCACCGGCAGCCCGCTGCCGGTATCAGCAAAGACTTCGCGGACCTTGCCCATACTGACGCGGTGCGCAATATGCCCCTCGCTATCATACACTGCCATCCCTGCGCTCTCCTGGCCGCGATGCTGAAGGGCCGTGAGCGCGAGCGTGAGATAGCGCCGCACATCAAGGCTTTCGTCATGCTCTTTCGCATAGATCCCCACTATGCCGCACGCATCGTGCAGTCGCTCCATAAGTTCTCCTTTTAGCACATACTCCGTCGTCCCGTAGGGCGTGGCTTGCCTCGCCAGTCAGGCCGCAGGCCCGTCCGCGGATGACTGGCGAGGCAA
>JBDTHH010000451.1:0-4003 GCA_039937055.1 Ktedonobacteraceae bacterium
TGTATTGCATTGGCCTCTTCTTCTATCGCGATATGGTCATCCGCGTGGCTGTTCCTGTGCTGCTTCTCGTCTTTGCCGGCATCCATTGCTATCAGGGGATAGGTAAGCTACAAAGGGGGCTGGAATATAAGATTGGAAATTAAATTCCATAGTCTTATCATCAAACAAGCAGGCAGGAGGCGTGCAGCAATGAATACCAAAAGAGAACGCAAAAGGTATTTCCTTTCCTTAACGATCACCGACCTGTGCGGCAGCATTCTTTGCTTTTACGTTCTTTTCAAGTTTCAGTTAAGCACGTTTTTCTATATTTTTATGCTAATAATAGGCTGCCTAGCTCTTCTTGTAAGTATTTTCTATGCCTTTTTGTTCATCTTAGCATCACGGAATACTTGACAGTTTGTTTCTTCTGGGAAGCACAACTCTTCTCTCTGCATGGTGGATCAGCAAGCAATCATCAACGCAACAAGGTCCAGAAAGAGAAGTTTCGAAAGGCAGAAGCACCTATGAGTAACCTTCCTCCCACTCCTCTTCTTACAAAAGGGAAAATCATCCAGGCCGTTCTTGCACTCGTAGTGCTTGGATTTTATTTCATCAGCCTATTCTTCTATCACGATGCTATGCCAGTAGCTATTTCTTTGATGCTTCTCTTTGCTGCAAGCACAAATCTCTATCAGGGGATAGGCAGGTTACGGAGAGCAAATGGCATGAAATGGTATAAACAGCATAATATCATACTTTCTTTCGCCTGGTTTTCAGCTTTTGCTATGATCCCCATCATATACCTTATACCAGATAATTACGTAGCCGTTCACCTCGTTATTGATGGGCTTTTTTTGGGTATTGCAATAGCTCTTTTCGCGTACGCATTTTTTCTCTATAAAAGGAACCTTATACTTATCGATGGGTACCCGCAAGAATGAAGGATTCACCCGTTGAGAGTGACCCCGTTATAACGCTTCGTACACGCCTTCGTACGCAGCGATCATCTGGGCAAGCGAGAAGCGTTCTTTGGCGTGGGTGCGGCAGCGTGTACGCGAGATGTTTACAAGGTCAGTGACGAGGGCGGCGGCGGCGGCGACATTGCCGGGTTCGACGAGGAAGCCGGTTTCGCCGTGGAGGATGATCTCCGGGGTGGCGCCGCGACGATAGGCGATGACTGGGGTGCCGGCGGCCATGGCTTCGACGGCGGTCAGGCCGAAAGGCTCGTCCCAGGCGATGGGGAAGAGCAGGCCGAGCGACTCGCTCATGATCTTCCATAGCGCTGCGCGCTCCACCTGCCCCAGGTAGGTCACGCGCTCACCAGCGGCGGCGAGCCGGGGCTGAATGCGCTCTTCGTAGTAGCGGCGGTCGTAGATGCCGCCGGCGAGCAAGAGGTGATGTCCGGCCTTTTCGGCGATCTCGATGGCATCCTCCACGCCCTTCTCAGGCGCGATCCGCCCGGCGAAGAGCAGCGGGGCATCAACGGCGGGCTGGGGCGAGAAGGGGATGGCGTCCAGGTCGAGGCCGTTGTAGATAACGTGGTCGATAGGGGTGTACCCGGCATAGGTGCGCGCGCAGGCCTGCGAGACGGTGACCAGGGTTAGCGGGTGGCCCTGGCGGTGCAGCATACATAGGGCGGCGTTGATCTCAGGCGAGAGCGCTGGCAGGTGCAGGGTATGCAGCACGGGGATGGCGTGGACAAGCGGGCTGCAAGCTAACGCGGGCCAGTCGAAGGCGTGAGCATGCACGATGTCGAACTCGGCATGACGGCGCTGCAATTGCAGGAATAGGTCGAGGAAGAGATTGGCCTGGGCGAAGAAAGCCGGGTCGGTGGCGCGCGCCTGTAACGGCTCGGAGAAGTCGGCGGGGCGCACCTCAGCGGGCACCGCGACCGGCTCAATGTGGACCCCTGGCACCAGCGAACCGGCGCGCGCGAAGAGCGTCACCTGATGACCGCGTTTGGCCAGGCCAGCAGCCAGATCCGCCAGCAGGGCCTGCGCGCCCCCCACGTAGGGCTGGGCGATGGGCGAGACCAGGGGGGCTACCAGCGCGACCCTCATAGCTCTCCCCGGTAGCTGGCGATGTTGTTCTCGGTCTCGTAGAGCCTGACCTCGTAGAGTAGACCGGCGGGGAGCACTGGCGCCAGGCGCTCCCAGAACGCCATGGCCAGCACCTCGGCGGTAGGGATGCACTCTCGCAGCCAGGGTACATCGTAGTTCAGGTGCTTGTGATCGACCCAATCCAGGATCTGCGCGTTCACGATGTCCTTGAGTTCCACGAGGTTCATCAGCATGCCGGTGCGCGCATCTGGCCGGCCGCGCAAGGTGACCTCCAGCATATAGTTATGACCGTGTCCGTTGGCATTGGCGCATTTTCCATACAGGGCCACATTCTCTTCGTCGCTCAACTGCCCGCTCCACAAACGGTGGGAGGCGCTGAAGTTGACCCGTCGCGTGAGGTACACCATGGCTATTTCCTTCGTCAGGGCGCCTGCCCCGTAGGGCGTGACTTGCCTCGCCGTCCTGTCACCACCGGGACGGCGAGGCAAGCCACGCCCTACGGGTTAGGCGTTGCTAAATATTTCGAGGTTGCTGCCACTGAGCATCCGGCCGGAGTCATCGACCAGGAAGAGCAGGATCTCGGCCATATCCTCGGCGGTCATACCGGCCTTGAGGTGTGGCGCGGCCTGGCGTAGCATCTCGGTATCTACGGCTCCGGGGCTCACGGCACACATGCGAATATTATATGGCTTGCCTTCCACGGCCAGGATCTCGCTCAGGCTCGCGACTCCCGACTTTGAGACGTTGTAGGCGCTCAGGCCGGGGAACTTCTCCACACCTCTCACGCCTGAGAGCGAGGAGATGTTGACGATCACGCCGCCCCCCTGCCCCGGCATAACGCGGAAGGCTTCGAGACAACTTAAGAACGTGCCACGCAGGTTGACAGCCAGGACGTGATCCCAGGTCTCTACATCCATATCAACAAATGGGCGCAGCGCCACTATTCCCGCGCAATTCAGCAGGATATCGACGCGGCCATACGCCTCCATGGTGCGCTGGAACAGGCTGCGCACATCCGCCTCCCGCGAGACATCTCCGCTGATCGCCAGCGCGCTACCCCCCTCGCGTGTAATCTCGGCAGCCACCTCCTCCAGCGGCGCCGTACTGCGACTGAAGAGCACAACACTGGCCCCCTCACGCGCCAGTCGCCGCGCCGTGGCGCGGCCAACACCCCGGCTGGCCCCTGTGATGATGGCTATCTGATTTTTGATGCTCATTTTTTGCTGCTCATATGGTATATTTTCTCTATAACCGGTGCAGGCAATAACACTGCAATACATGACGGCAGACACAATCAATCGTGTCCCTACATGCTGAATTATAGCACCGCGTTTCTGGTTCGCGTAGGGTTATCCAACCAGAGCAGAGAGGAACAAGACTATGCAGCAGCAAGTGTCTGATAGTGCGGGGCGACCTTTGCGGCCGACGCCCGTTGTGACGTGTTTTCTTTTGCGTTTCGATGGAGCCGGGGGCGAACCTGCCCTGTTGATCGTGCAGCGCAGCCAGCGGGTCGGCAGCTATCACGGGCATTGGGCGGGGATCAGCGGCTTTATCGAGCCGGGCGTGACGCCCGATGAGCAGGCCTATACCGAGATTCGCGAGGAGACGACCCTGCAACACGATCAGGTACGCCTGCTCAAGCGCGGCGCCGTCGTCGAACACATGGACGCGGCTCTGGATCGACACTTCTATATCCACCCGTATCTCTTCGAGGTGCTCACCCTCGATGCCATTCACATCGATTGGGAGGCCACTGCCATGCGCTGGATTCGCCCCGCCGACCTGCAAGATTACGAAACCATCCCGAAGCTCAAAGAGGCCTACGACTCTGCTATGAATGGCGCAGAAGAAAAGAGGATGGAAAGATGAGAGGTAGGAGCATAGCGAGTGATAAGAGCGGAGCAAGATGTAGGGGTATGACAGAGGTAGGGGCGCGGTTTACAAGCCCGCCTGTTCTTCGGCGA
>JBDTHH010000452.1:0-3420 GCA_039937055.1 Ktedonobacteraceae bacterium
GGGTATGATCGTCGGCGCGGAATACAAGCGGGTGATACAGCAGATTCATGACGCGCCGGAAGAGGTTCACATTACAACCCATGATGAAAACGCTTAGGAATTTGGATAGCACAGATAGCAACTTGACGGGATATTGCTATGTTAACTCAAAATCAGGTACAGCAGATGCGAGAGCGAGCAGCTCAGATGTTGGCTCAAGCCGGCATGGTAGTGACACCTCAGGAGCAGGCACAGATCGAGGTAGTCGATTTTAACCTGAACGAACTGGAGCGCACGGGTCTAGAAATTATTATTTATATCAACAACGATCGTTACTGCGCTAAAGAACTGGTCATGACTCCTCGTCAGACCTGCGCGCAGCATCGCCATCCGCCACTCAGCGAGACCAATCCGGGCAAGCAGGAGACGTTTCGCTGCCGTTGGGGCAAGGTCTGGCTCTATGTAGAAGGCGAGCCGAGTCCGGCCATGCAGGCACGCCTGCCGCAAGGCAGTGAACCATACTATACGGTCTTTCACGAGATCGAACTGCATCCCGGCGACCAGTATACGATCCCCCCAAATACCTGGCACTGGTTCCAATCTGGAGACGAAGGTGCTATCGTCTCCGAATTTTCAAGTCCCAGCTATGATGAGTTTGACCAGTTCGTTGATACGCGTATTTCTCGTTTCACTAGAGTCGCTGAATAAAGATACCTCGTCAGGGGCTTTGGTATAATACATACGAGTTTGATTGCCGAGAAAGGTAACGAGATTACAAGTAACTGAAGATACTCTACCAGCACCCATCAAGATCACGTCTGGGAAATACCGGCGTATGATGACTTTATCCGACGAGGGAGGCGTCATTGCGGCCCTGGCCATAGACCAGCGCGGATCGCTCAAGAAGGCCCTGACAGCCCTCACCCGGAGAGATGTCACTACACCCGAAATTGTGGAGTTCAAGACGCTGGTGTCTGCTGTCCTTACTCCTTGTTGGCGGCACAGATGCATCGCTTGAAGCATGAGGGACCTACACCCCTGCTGACTGAGGTGGCGAGGCTGTGTGCAACGTTTCCTCTCAACGAGCAGATGAGCAAGCAGCGCGCCTCCCTGGTCAAGCGCGAAGCACGCATGCAGTACCACCAGTATCAGCAAGACGGCTGGCCGATTGGCTCAGGCATCGTGGAAAGCGGCAACAAAGTCGTGATGCACGCTCGCCTCAAAGGGGCCGGGATGCATTGGGCTCCCAGCCATGTCAATCCCATGCTGGCCTTGCGCACTGCTGCCTGCAATGATCGCTGGGAGGAAGCGCACCAGCAGTGCTGTGCCTCTCGGCGAGAGCGCCGCGTCCTTCAACGAGCACGTCACCAGATCTATTCCACCCTCCAGAAGCGCATCGGCCAACGCATGCAAGAACCTCCTCTTCCCCCGGCTCTTCCTGTCACTTCTTCCCCACCACCTACAAAGCTCTTGTCAAAGTATTCATGGAGACAACCCTTTCTTCGGCGCCCTTCGCATGCAAAAACTTGACGCTCACCCAATCCCCACTGACGTTTTGATATAAGGATCAGGGACTGATCCCAAAACGCTGAAGAACGGCCTGTGAAGAGCCAAGAGGGGTGGGGAGGCGACGGATGGGAACGTGGGTCAACACGGCAAATTCGGTGAGATGGAAAATGCCATAGGCTTGGCCGATGAAGACGATGATTTTGTCCCGATTGGCTTCTCGTACGCGTTGACGCCAGCGAGCCGTCCCTTCTCCGCCAAGCAGCGTTGAACTGAGGGTCGGAAGGATCTCGGTGGACCCAGTGGGGGTAGTGGCTGACTGAGCCTGCCACAAGCGAAAAGCGGTACACAACGCCATCACCAGCAAGGTAAAGTGGCAATGCACGATGACTGCCGCCTGGGTGCGTTTGGGAAAACGCAAGAGATGCCAGGGGTGTTTCCCCTCTTTGAAGATGCCATTTTCAATGACACTACGCCAATCATATGTGTCAAAGATCATGAACGGATCACCCACCTCGCCATTGGTCAAATACACCGTTCCCCCGCCCTTGGGAACACGATTCTCCCATCGACGAACCACCACCGCATTGATGGGGTGTCCCACATAGTCCCGTCGATGAGCATAGTGCGTGTCCTGGGCCTCTCCATAGCTATCGTAGCTGGTCAAGGCTGGGATGCTGACCAATTCGGTGCGCAGGCGCTCGTGTGTCGCCTTTTTGCCATGCCCATGGCTCACCACCCGTTCACGCACCGCTGCTCGCTCGCCTTTGGCGAGCCCCTGCGCATCGGCAACCACAGCCATGTTGGATTTGCCACAGATCACAAAGATCACTCCCTTTTGATGGACTGCCCACAGATCTTCCCCATCCAAATACCCGCGATCAATCACGACGGTGCCAATGCGTGCGAACTCGCCCAGGTTCTGCTGGGCTTGTTCGAGCAACGGGAGCAGCCACTTGCCCTCATACTCCTGAATTTTGACCACTTTCATCGCCAGGGGCAGGCGTGTCTGCACCTCGATGAGGACCAAGACTTTCCATCCGTACACGTAATATTCCTCGGTGGCCGCTTCCTTCTGTCCTTTGATTTTCACGCTGCGTGTTTGCTTGAGCGTGCCACATCCCTCATAGCTCTTTGGGGTAGGCAGTTTGCTTCCATCCAGGGCCACCAGAAGCGTGCCTCTGAACACTTCCCGTCGCGCGAGCAACTGCACCATCTGGTTGAAGAGTCGTTCCATCTCTTCTTGGCTCAGTTTGCTGATGTTCTCTGCCAAACATTGGGGCGTGATCGGTCCCTGTTTCTTTTTCGTTGTGCGCATGGCTTCTCCACGTTTCGTGAGCCCCTCTGCGCATTGGTGCGCATTAAAACCCACTAACTCCATCAACGCAAGATCGCTAAAGAGAACGCGCGGAAGTTCATTCATCGACTCACTTCCCAAGAGGACTTTGAGGAAATACAGCAGCACAAATTGGACCGTTGGCACCAGCATTCGCTTCACTTCTGGCACCCCCACCTGCTCAAAGGCCTCCAGCATGCCGAGTTCTTCCAGGTACACGAAGAATTCATCTAGCAGTCCGGCATCACTGAGCTGATGCATCTCCTCAATTTCTTCTCCCGCATACAACCCCTGAGCTACCCTTCTATCATCTCGCTGGGCCAGTTTCCAGTTCAAGCGCTCCTGCACCACACTGGTTTCACTTGCTCTTGCCTGCTTCTGGTTGGTGCTCATCTTCTCTGCCCGTTTTTCCCTAGCCTACCAACTTCTTCCCTCACAAGCAAGTCCCCAGGACCTTATATCAAAACGTCAGATGGGTGGCATCAGGGCTTGACACTGCGCATCATGTCTGGTATGATACATCTCGCAACGGTTAGAGGACAAAAGCAGTTCTCAGCCGGGCAAGCCAGGAGCCGTGGTGTAGTGGTCTAACATGCCTG
>JBDTHH010000453.1:0-20168 GCA_039937055.1 Ktedonobacteraceae bacterium
CATCTACAACGTGCAACTGCGCAACTATGAACACTACCCCTTCATCAAAGTAGACGTGCAGCATCCCTTCCCCCGCGTCTACTCCACACGCGATGTCGCCGCCGACGGCGCACGCTATTTCGGTCCCTTCCGCAGCGGTCGCATCGTCAACATGACCATCGAAGTGGTGCAGAAAGTCTTCCCCGTGCGTACCTGCCTGCGCTCTCTGCCCCCGCAGGCCAAAGCCTCCGAGCCCTGCCTGCGCCTGCACCTGGATCGCTGTCCCGGTCCCTGTACCGGCAAGGCCGATCAAGTGGAGTATCACCGCGTGATCAAGGAGGTCTGCGCCTTCCTGGGAGGAGAGCGCGAGGACCTGGTGGATCGCCTGCGGCGGCAGATGCTGGAGGCCTCGCAGCGCATGAACTACGAGCGCGCCGCCTGGCTGCGCGATATCATCCGCAGCGTCGAAGAGGTGCTGATCGGGCAACAAATTATCACGGGCGCGGTCGAGTCCAACAACCTGTTCATCGTCTATCCTTCGGCGGCCGAGGGGCACGACGAGATCTTCTTGATTCGCCATGGCCGGCTGCTGAAGCAGCACAGCGTCCCCCACAAGCGAGAGGTCATGGCGGCAACCGTACGCGAACTGCTCACAATAGCCAGCGAGCTGGGGGCGCCGCCCGACATCGTGGGCAAGGCCGAGGTGGACCAGATCAACATCATCAGCCGCTGGATTCACCGGCACAGCGATGACCGCGCCTTCTTCCCCTTCCAGCACGCGCTGCTTGACGCGGACGAGGCAGAACGGCTGACCGCACACATCTGGCACGATATCTGCGCGATCCAGCCCGCCGCAAGGGCTACCACGCTGGACGATTTCGCTGAAATCGTGTAAGGTTAGGGTAGCCAGCGCCTCGCGGAAGCAAATAGCTCACCCGCGACGCCAGCACTGCAAGCGATAGATATCCGGAGGAATGATCTCAATGCTACTTTCCGACAAGCGGATCATGGAAGAATTTGAAAGCGGCAACATCGTTATTGACCCGTTCAATCCCCAGCAACTGGGCACGAACTCCTACGACTGCCGGCTGGGCGAATGGTATTTCCAGGGCGACGCTAACGTAGAAGTGATCCACATCGATAACCGGGCGGAGATCCGGGGCTACTGGGGTGAGCCGCGCCAGGCCAGGGAGCGGCAGATCGCCATTCGACCCGGCACAACCATCCTGGCGCACACGGTGGAGACCATCGGCGGGCATAACGGCTACCTGGCGAAGATGTACTCGCGCAGCACCGTTGCGCGCTCAGGCCTCTCGGTCTGCCGCTGCGCAGGCGTCGGCGACGTGGGCTACATTAGCCGCTGGACGATGGAGATCAGCAACCACACGCAGACGACGATCTGGATACCGGTGGGCTTCCGCATCTGCCAGATCACCTTCGAGTTCGTCGGCCCGACACTCAAAGAGTATCGCGGAAAATATGGCCGCGCGGTCCAGCAGTGGACGCCTGAGGATATGCTGCCCAAGCCATATCTGGACTGGGACTACGAGATGTATAGCACAAACAGCAACAGCAAGCAGGCGGTGAGTGTGGGAGAGAGGACCGCATCTGAAACATCAGAGAGATAGCAAGCGTGCATTACCATCACCCTATGGTCAGGCCAAGATCTACGAATGATGCTGGCTAGCGCTTCAAGGGCATATCTGAGCGTCGCATCCAGCGGTTATCGTAATAGACATAGCTATCCTCGATCTCGAAGAACGAGTCGGTCAGCTCGCTTGACTCCCAGGCGCAGGTGGTGCCTACCTCCTGATCAATCTTGCGGGCAAGGTAATCAAGGACCATAGGACCGTCGCGCAGATCAACACCGGGGCAGCTGGCCTCGTCGATCTCGCCATCGTGCTCTACCGGCTCGCCCGCGCGCGTGCCGCGTATGACATAGTATACATACATGAGGTTTTTCTCCATCGCCTGCTTATGAGCGGCTCGGACGCGCTCACACGCACTATCATACCGCGCTAGCAGGCCAATCGCAAGGGAGTACTACTTCGGCCCCGGAAAATCATCGACATCGCATCACCACGAATTGACGAACGCTTGCGTAACGAACATGTTCGTGATATACTATCTGCATGACAACACACAAACATCATCCGACTCCTCGGAGCCGCCGCGAACGTCCGGCGAAACCAGCGTTGACGCGGCAGGGCATCATCGATGCCGCGCTGACAATCTTGCGCGATGAGGGTCTCAACAAGGTCACCATGCGCCGCATCGCGGACGCGTTGGACACTGGGCCAGCGTCGTTGTACGTCTATGTGCGCAATACCGCAGATCTACATGCGCAGATCCTCGATGCCCTCCTGGCTGCGGTCAGCGGGTCGCCCTCGACAGGGGGAACGTGGCGCGACCGATTGAAGCAATTGCTGGAGCACTACGCGCTCGTTCTCTTTGAATACCCAGAGATCGCTCGGATGACCTTAACGACCCATCCGAGTGGCCCGAACTACCTTGCCCTGGTTGAGCATATCCTCACCCTCTTGCAAGAGGGGGGAATGCCGGACCGGGAGGCTGCGTGGGCGGTTGATCTGCTGCTGCTGTACGCGACAGCGAACGCTGCGGAGCACAGCACGCGCGAGTCCTCATTCCAGGCTGCTGCTGAGGATTCGGCCCTCGCGGAGATCATTGCTACTATTGACGTGAGGATATACCCCCATGTCGCACGACTCGGCGGCGAGCTTCTGTCCGGCAGCGGTCCTGCCCGTTTCCGGTGGGGCATCGACGTTTTCCTCGCCGGGGCACTCAGTGCTCCTCGCGCATTCACACAACACGAGGAAGCATGACCTCACTCACGCGCACAGGCTTCATACAAGAGCGCAAGATCGCTCTCATTGTCATTCACGATTCACACGTGAATGACAGAAAGGACCCATGCTTTTGGAACAACCTATGACGATTATTGGTGCTGGCCTTGGTGGCCTCACCCTTGCCAGTATCCTGCACAGGCACGGTATTGACGCCACGCTGTACGAACTTGAGGCATCGCCGAGTGTCCGTCATCAGGGCAGCATTCTGGACATGCACGAAGAATCCGGCCAGCGTGCCTTACGGAAGGCTGGACTGTTTGAGGCATTTCGCAAAATGGTGATCCCAGCGGGCGACGAGATGCGTCTTCTTGACAAGAACGGAACCGTTCGCTGGCAAGATAGTGGTGACGATACGCGACCGGAGGTTGATCGCGGTGTCCTGCGTGAGATCTTGCTTCAATCCCTGCCAGCTAACTGCATTCATTGGGGAAGCAAAGTGACCACTGTCGTCAAACGGAAAGGGGGAAGACATGAGGTCAGACTGGCGAATGGAGAGACGTTTACAACAGCGGTAGTGATCGGCGCGGATGGAGCCTGGTCAAAAGTCAGGCCGCTACTTTCAGACGCACAACCAATCTACTTAGGCATCTCACTGGTTGAAACGCATCTCCTTGACGTCGATACGCGTCATCCTGGGGTCGCAGCCCTGGTTGGTCGCGGCTCGATGTTTGCGCTCTCCGACGAAAAGGGTCTGGTTACGCACCGCGACGGCGATGGACGGATCACCGTCTATATTGCGCTCAAGACCCCTGAGCAATGGGTGACGTCCAGTGGGATCGACTTTCGCGATACGAAGGCAGCCAGGCGGCACTTGCTCACCCACTTTGCTGACTGGGATGACCCGTTACGTGCGCTGATCACCGAGGATGATACCGAGCTTGTTCCTCGCTCCATCTACGCGTTGCCCGTGGGACACCGCTGGGAACGTATCCCAGGAGTCACGTTGCTTGGCGATGCCGCTCACTTGATGTCGCCGTTTGCTGGCGAGGGTGCCAATCTTGCTATGCTGGATGGGACAGAGTTAGCAGAAGCGCTTCTCGCTCACCCGGACAACGTGGAAACCGCTCTCGCGTCGTATGAAGCAGCCTTATTCCCTCGGAGCGAAACTGCGGCCGCTGAATCCAATAGCAACCTCAACATCAGCTTCCGTGCCGATGCGCCTCAAGGCATGCTTGATCTGATGATTCAGCATACCCACCAGGCAAGGTAAGCAACGAACTGGATACGTCCTGGGGTGGCTCTACATACTTCTCCATCTCACTATACAAAAAAGGGGTAACAACAATCCATGATCTCTGAACAACAAGCGGCTCTGCTCGCACAACCAAATACGGCAGTCATTGGCGTCAATCGGGCCAATGGCGCGCCGCAACTCACCGTCGTCTGGTATGCCTGGGATGGCAAAGATTTCTTCTTTTCCACGTTGAAGGATCGCGCCAAATATAAGAACATCAAACGCAATCCCGCCATCTCACTCCTCGTCGATAACTCGGTCAACCATGTATCGGTCACGGCGTATGGACAGGCGGAAATCATTGAGCATGATATCGCGGAGTTGGCACGTCCCATCATTGAAAAGTACGTGCCAGAAGCCCAGCGTGAGGAAGCACTCCAGGGGATCGCCAACGATCCAAATCGCGTGCTCGTCGTGCTTCATCCTAAGAAAATCATCCCATAGTCATCGCTGCAGGGTGTGCCGGGCACTGGGCTTTCACTGCCAGAGCCCGGCAACACGAACTTCGCGTCAGAACCGTTTGGGCAGGATTCTCACGGGCTATGTGATCCCTGTCCTTGCAAGAGGGAGATCTGCTGGGTTAACTGGGCGTTGTAGGCCTGCAACTGGGCAACCTGATCCTGGACAAGTTTTTTCTCCTGCACGGTCTGGCTGATAATACCCTGAAGACGTTGGGTTTGCCTGGTAGCCTGCTCTAATTCGCGCTCCAGTTCCTGGGCGCGAACACCATGGGTCTGGCGCGACTGGTCCAGTTCGCGCCTGGCGAGCGCCAGGTCTTGCTGGAGATGCAAAAATTCCTGGCGTACCTGCTCCAGCTCGCCGCGCGCCTCCTGCGTCTCCTGCTCGGCGTCACGGGCGTGGGACTGAGCCTCCAGGATCTGCATAGTATAATTCTGGATGTCCTCTCTGCGCAGGGTGCGCTCGGTCTGGAGGTCATTCTCAAGGCGGGTGATATGCGCGCCATAGCGCCAGCCCAGCAGGACATTGTACAACTCGCGCTCTCTGCTGCCCTGGGGACTGGTGCGGCGCAGTTCTTGCAGATGCGTGGGGTTCCAGTGTCCGCCCGCCAGCAGGCCACCGAGGGCGCGCAGGGCGATCTCCAGACGCTCGACATTCGTGATGTTGGCCTGGTCCAGGGAGAGGCCGTACTGGCTCAGACTGGTCGCCAGGTCGCGAATATCGGGAGAGGGCGCAATGAGACCCAGCACACTGACCACGCGGGCACGCAGTTCTGGGGGCGTGAGGGGATCGTTGAACGTCGTCCAGAGCGCCTTCTCGCCTTCCTGGCCTAGAAAGAGAAAGGCCTGCACAAGCTGATTGGGATAGTCTGGATGGTCATAGAGCGCCTGCACCGTGTGATTGACCACATCATGCCCGCCAATCAGGAGTAACAGGGCGATGATCCGCAGAGTGGTATGCTCCTCGCCCTCGTGAGTGTACACATATTCTAGCAGGGCCGGCGCCATCTCCTGCTGGGAATGCTGCTGCGAGGCCTCCTCGTCATGAATGCGCTCGCGCAACAACGTCGTGGCCATCGTGCTATCCTGGAGATTGTCGCTGGCGAGGTAGGCCACCAGTTCGTCCTTAATGACCACCGTCGGCATACTGCTGAAGATCTCCATGGCGGCATCGCGGCGGGGCCGGTTGCTGATATCGCTGCACGCGGCCCAGATAAACGAAAAGGCTGGAGTGCCGATATCGCGCAGAACGCGCTGGGCGGCCAGAGCCACCTGGGGATCGGGATCGGTAATCAGGTCACCGACGCGCGCGACGGCCTGCCCGCTCAGTTCAGTCAGGGTGATCTCCGCGCCATGACGGCGTTGTTCGTCGCGCAGAGCATCTAGCAAGCCCTTGAGAGCGGCATCGCTCTGCGGCGTGCGACGCTGGCGCACCAGGCGCACCAGCGATTCAGAGACCCCGGTGAGCAGGTAGGCATCGTCCAGACCGGCCAGCAGGGTAGGAATGCTGATGTCGGCGAGGTCTGAGGTCAGCACCTCCACCAGGCTCTCGTGCGCGCGCTGCGGCAGAGAGGGGCCGAAGAGGCGCACCACCTCCGGCAGGATCTGCGGCTGTGTGCGTACCTGCATCACGATCATCTGACGGGCCAGGCTCCTGGCTATCTCATCCTGGGCATCCAGGGCCGGTACCAGGGCAGGCAAGATGACCGGGCCGAAGAGATGCAGGATGGCCACGGCAGCCTCGCCGCGCTGAGGGTCTGCCAGCAGGCTTACCAGCGGCGGGATCGCCTCGTCCGGGTGCTTGAGCAGGTATTCGGCGATAAGCTGCCGCCAGGAGGCCTGGTGCAGCACCTCTAACAGGGCCGGAACGACACTCTGCCCCGGCATGTCGTTGAACGCCTGGCGCACATAGTCACGCAGGCGCAGATCCGGGTGGAAGAGATAATTGACCAGCAGCAGAGCGGCATCGGCGCCGCGCTCGCGGAAGATCGTCATAATCTGCATGGCTAGCAGGTCGCTGCCTTGGAGGAGCGCATCAAGCAACAGCTCGCCGGGGAAGGGATCCATCCCCAGCACAGAGCGGCGCGCACGCTGGGTCAGCACAGATTCGCGCGTGGGATCGATATCCAGCGCCACTAGCAGATCGGGGAGCGCCACCTCGCCAAGCTGACTGAGCGCGGTAATGGCCTCCTCATAGATCAGCGGGCTGGAGTTTGCCGTCGCATCAATCAGCGGCGGGACAACCTGGGGAGCGGCGAACTGGCTGAGGGTCTCTATGATGGAGACCATTAGCAGCGGCTCAGCACGAGGATTTTGCAGCAGGTCGATGAGCGCGGGGAGAGCGCGGGGATCATGCACCTGGTCCAGCACATGCACCAGCAGGTGCGTGCGCCCGGAAACTAGATGGGGGAGGATCTCTATAATGGGCGCCACGACCTCCTCGTCCATCTCGCAGAGGAGCTGCGCCGCCCTGGTGGCCACCGGCTCGTTGGGGCTGGAGAGCACCAGATCGATCAAACCGGGGATGCTCGCAGGCAGGTAGGCGTGCAGGGCCAGCGCCAGTTGCTGCTGCACCATCTGCGAGGAGTCGGCCACCTGCTCCAGTAGATGAGGCAGGGCCTGGGGGTCGCGTACCGTGCCGAGCACCTCAACGATATGCATACGCGCCACCTCGGATGACTGGCCGTCCAACTGGGCCAGCAAGAACGCTGTCGCGGCCGTGCCTGCCTGTTGCAGGACCTGCACCACATTGCGAACCAGCATCTCGTCCCCGCTAAAAAGTCCGCGCATCAGCAGATCCAGCACTTCGCCAGCAAGAGTAGGGGGTTGCTCCTGGATCTGACCGACCAGCACTTCCCGCGCCTGCCGCTGCATCCCCGCCGCATAATGCGAACTGAGCAGCGGATAGATAGCCGTCAGGACGCGCTGGCGCTCGCCATCTGTCAGACAGCGCGCGGGGTCTTGCTCGTTAAGAAAATACTCCAATATGGCCAACGCCGCCTGGTGCATCTGGCCTGAGGCAGATGTCGCAGGCGCCAGGGCCTCGCTCAGATCGTCAAGGGTCAGGTGGGGGCCAAAGCGGATCAAGGCAGTCATCGCGGCTTCGACGATAGGACGCTCGCCATCGCTCAGGCAGAGCATCAAAGGCGCGATGGCGCTACGTGTCCCTGTGCGCGCCAGGATGCGGATGGCCGCGGCGCGCATGCGCACACTCCTGCCTGGAGCCGGCTCACTCAGTTCCGCCGCCAGAGGCACCGCCGCCTCGCCAAAGCGCCCAAGCACAGGGATCAAGCGCTTCACCTGACTATCATAGGCCGCGTTATCAATAGCCTCGGCCAGGTAATCAAAAAGCAGGTCAGGAACGTTTGCGCGCTCAAAATGCAGCAGTAGCTCTTCCGCACCCGCTACCATCACCAGCGGCAGGAGCGCCTGGTAGACTTCCTGAATGCCCTCCTCAATGCAATGTGTGAGGAGCAGCACCAGTTCCCCGCGCGTGCGCGCATCGCGCACAACCGTCGTGAATAGCTCTTCCACACTGGTGGGCAGCGCGACTGGAGGGGAGGCGGTGTAGCGTGGAGGGGTCCACGCGACGCCCAGGCAGAGCAGGCTCAATGCCAGAGCCTGCACGCTGTAGGCAGGGAACTCTCCGGCGAGAGCAGCGAAACGCCCAGCCAGGACCAGGGGATCATCAAGCAGGCCGGCCCATATGACTACTGGCGCACTCCAGTGAACCACATCAGCAAGCAGCCCTTCATGAAGCGGCGCCTGGGTCTCCAGGTCAGCGCCGGCGGTCGAGAAGGACTCCGCGACGAGGTAGGCGGCGATCCAGGCATGGCGGAAGCTGAGCGCGCCATCCGGGCTGCATTCAAGCAGGCCAGCCTCCTGAACAAACTCTAAAAGGAGCGCCAGGGCCGCGTGATCGTAAGAGGGCGCGGCATCAAGATTCTCGTCCAGCGCGAACGGTCCGGGGGCAGGATGCTGCTGGAGCCAGGTATCAAGAGGACCGGCCAGCATGTGGCCCGCAACGCTCCTGGTGATGATATTCTCGGTCGCGGGCAACTGAATAGTGTTAGAGGCAGAAGCCCAGTACATACCCGTGGCAAGTCGTCCCAGGAAATGCAGCACCTCGCCCTCCGATGGCACCTCTTTACGCCACCTGCGCTGATCCTGGGCCTGCTCGATCAACTGCTCTACAAACGCTCGCAGCAGGAGGCCGCGATTATCGAGTTCATAGATATGCCCGGCATCAACCCGGTCGATGACGGCAATCAATACACAAAGCATCAGAGGATTGGAGCAGAGATAGTGCAGGCGCCCGCGCTCAATGACCTGCATAATCTGACCGGCAGTGTACTGCTGCGACCCCTGACTGCCGGGTGTGCTCATGGCACTCTCGACGAAGGTGCGCATCTGCTCAGATTGCAGCGGCAGGAGCATCGCGCAGGCCATAGCGCCATCCTCCACCAGTTGCTCAAGCTGGGGAAAGGCCTCGTTCCCCAGGTCACAGCAGGTCACCACCACCTGGTTCGCGGTCTCGCGCGTCAGTGCCAGCAATTCGGCAACCACAGCAGAGCGGTATCCGGGGTCAACCAGGTGCAAGTCATCGCAGAGGAACAGCAGTTGCCCACGCATTACCAGTTTGTACAAATAGGGGCGCAGGTGCTGGATAGCAGGCACATCGCAGTCGTAGAGAAAATCCAGCAAGTGCGCTCCTGAGGCGCCATCATCGCTATCCTGACTCGTCACCCCTGCTTCGCCGGATGCAACAAAATCGATAGATTTACGTCTAGTAAGATAGAGACTATAGCGCTCCAGTGGAACATAGATGGGCAGTCTTCCCTGTCCACGCACAACGGCTGCATACCCACGCAGGGCGCCAGCCTGTTGTGCCAGGAGAGCTAGCGTCTTCCCGGTGCCTGGCGCACCCAAGATGCAAAGAGAGCCAGCGCGCAAGCGGGTCATATCGAGCAAAGAGATATCCTGTCGTTGCACAGGAGTATTGGGGGCAGTGATATTCTGGTAGTAGGCAACCGTTGTTTCATAGATATCAGAAAAGCTGGTAAGCGATGTATATGAAGCACGGTATTGCTGCAGCGCCTGTTGCGCATCACGGACATACGCGCGGAGCGCCAGGGGACGAGCCGCCAGCGCGATGACAAGAATCGTACCCACGATTTCGACAAAGGGGAGAAGCAGCCAGAACGGAACCGCGCGCACGAGCGCCACAACAGCGGCGAGCAGGTGAGGCAGATCCTGGCCGGCCGGCGCATGCAGGGAGACAAGCCAGAACGCGCCTATCTCGATACAGGTGAGGATCAGAGCGACGCCAATCCCTATCATACCAGCAGTTACAATGCGAGACGACGAAATCCTATGCGCCGCTTTTCTGTTTATTATCATGGGAGTAGCGAGGCGTTGCCCATCTTTCATACCGCTACGGTGCCTTTCGCAGAATGTGCATGCTTATGGTAGTGACAGTATATCCTAGACCCGCCATTTGAACAAGCGCGGAGGTTTACAGGGGAGGCGCATCGCGTTTTTGCGGGCAGTTAGGGAAACTATAGAGAACCATCCTACGTTATTAGTAAGGGAGCATGCGCTTCTCTCAGATTGATGGCAATTTTTAACAGTGAGTACATAGTTTCCTGAGGGTGCATATGTTACTATTTTGTAAGGCGGAAGATAGGATATCTGTGTCGCCTTTTTCAGTAAAGTTACACGCTTCTATGTAGCCCGTTCGTATGATTGCATAGTCAATATGGATATGGATCCTTTGCGGGCTTTCATTGTGAAAAATTTTTCATCTCATTGAAATGGGGTATTTCTATGCAGCCAGTCAGTTCCAGATTGCCAGACGAGCCGCCGGATGAGGGCGAGGATCTGGAAGATACGCTAAAGCTGCGCGCTATCAAGGTGCCTGGCAAGACGAAAACTCTGGAGAAAGAGCCGGCCGGCACCGCGCTACCCACTACGCCGGCCCTCTCAGAAAGAAATGCGCTAGAGGCTCTCTTCACTCAAAAGCTGCCAGAGATAGCGGGGATGAAGAGGCCACCGGAAACGCCCCGGCCAGCAGAGAGAGCTGGCATAACGCGCGGCAAAGCGCTGGCGCTGGTAGCGCTGCTCTGTATGCTCGCCATCCAGGCCAGCAGCGCGGGCTTCGCGCAGTTCATCGGACCACAGGGATGGGCATATGTCCTCAATGGACCTGGTAGTACGCACTCCAACGGCCTGATTACCAGCGTCACCAGGAGGCTCCAACAGAGCACAGCCGTGCCAGGTGGGAAAAGAGCACAGCAGATCACGCCACAGCAATTTGTTGATCTGCTGATGCAGAACATGTCGCTTGACCAGAAGTTGGGGCAGATGATGCTTGTCCAATTCACCGGTCACAGCTACTCATTGCAGCTCAGTGAGATGATTAACCAGCAGAACGTCGGGGGAGTGCTGATCTTTACTGTGAACGGCAACGTCATCAGCAAAACACAGCTTACAGGGCTTATCCAGCAGATGCAGAAGGACAGCCG
This sequence comes from Ktedonobacteraceae bacterium, assembly GCA_039937055.1. Taxonomy (GTDB): domain Bacteria; phylum Chloroflexota; class Ktedonobacteria; order Ktedonobacterales; family Ktedonobacteraceae; genus JALYTT01. The sequence goes on from JBDTHH010000453.1 coordinate 11,063, forward strand.
GGGCAACGGACTCCCCCTGGCGGTGGCCATTGATCAGGAGGGCGGGCGGGTTGATCGCCTGGTCAACCTGGATGGCTCACGTCCATCCGCCGGGCAGATCGGTGCGACGAACGATCCCAGCAAAGCGCGCACTGCCGGTATCCTGGATGCCAGGGACCTGGCGTCCTACGGCATCAACATGAACCTGGCCCCGGTGGTCGATGTCACCTCGGTCTATAACTCGGAACTGAGTACACGCACCTATGGCAACAATCCGGCTATCGTCACCAGGATGGCGAGCGCGTACCTGCAGGGCTTGCAGCAGAGCGGCAAGGTCATCGGCACGCTCAAACACTTCCCCGGACTGGGGGATGTGAGCACCGATCCCCACAGCGGCCTGCCGTACCTGGTACGTCCAGTGAGCCAGCTTGATACGTTGGACTGGGCGCCATACCGGGCCTTGATCCAACAGGGCAACGTGCATGCAATTATGGTGACACACGAGATCGTCAAGGCGGTCGATAGCAGCATGCCTTCCTCGCTCTCGTACAAAGTCGTGACGGGCATCTTGCGCGAGCACCTGGGCTTTCAAGGCGTGATCATGACCGATAGTCTGACTATGGGCAGCATCGCTAATCGCTACACAGCGGCAGAGGCCACGGTGCTGGCGGTCGAGGCGGGTTCAGATCTCATCATGGGGGCCTCTTCCCCGCAGGAAGTGGGCGCGTCGATCACTGCCCTGAAGCAGGCCATCACCTCGGGTCAGATCAGCCAGCAACGCATCGACGACTCGGTACGCCGCATTTTGCTGATGAAGTACCAGATGGGTCAGTTGACCATTCCAAAGTCGTGACATGCTGAGTGGGAACTCGCGCGAGTTTCCCTTAGAGACATATATAAGAAAGAGAATCTGGGGATGCTCCGTTTAAGCGTACCGACGGCTGAACAAGAGAGGCGCTGGCACCTGGTGGTGCTGGGCCTGATGGCACTGGAAACGATCCTGGTATTGCTGGCCATGGTTCCGGCAGAGTTGTGGACGCGCCTGCTCCCGCAGGCATCGGATGCGGCCCTCGATGGTCCCTTTCCCGCCTCTATTGCACCGATGATCACCGTGCTGCTCTACCTGCTACCCGCGCTGATCGGCTTCATGTGCCAGGCATGGCAGCGGGCCCTGCTCTACGCAACCCTCCCGGCCTGGATCGGGCTGGGGATCTTCTTAATCGCCGCCACCTCCAGGATCGGGGCCTTTGCCCTGATCGCCTCCGACCGCGTAGTGGGCAACGTCGGCGTGCTGGAACTCTTCGCCCTGCTGGGTGGCATAGGCTGGCTGGGACGCTATGTCTTTAAGCTACAACAAACGTGAACGTAAAGGGGCAACAGGCGTAGAGCCGGGCACAATCACTGTTCCCACAACCATATCAAGGGTTCCAAAACGCCTCTCCCATAATTGGGAAGGGGTCTCTGCACTTACTCCATCCGTAGAATTTCCGCGGTTGAAGCGCGCGCCGCTCGGCGGCCAGGCACATAACTACCGAGCAACACAAGAAGCAAGGAGGCAGGGAACAATAAAAAGAGCCAGAGTGCGTTAATGCTGGTTTGCGCCACACCGTAACCTAAGGCATTGGCAGTGATCTGGAAGATCCACGACGTCAGCAGGATTCCTAATGGAAATCCTAACAGGCAGGCAATAATTGCATAATTTGCAGTGCTCGTTTGTATTATCACCTGAATATCATGTGGGGTCATGCCTAACGCTTTCAGTACACCGAATTCGTGGAATCGCTCGCGAACGGTAATCAGCATCGTGTTGAGGACACTGACGAGAGCAACCAGTGCGAGAATAGCCGTAGGCAGAAACATGGCAACTTTAAGAGCCTCGATTTGTGCGGGAGGATTAGGGTTCTGCACGATTACATTGACACGATCACCACTTTCCGCAAGGATATGGTGGGTCCAGGCTGTTGTATTAACGGTTGGCGCGAGTGTTACCGCGAAGGTTGTATCATTCTGAACATGTGCCAAAAACGTTGCCGGAAAAAGCGTCTGGTCGGCTAATGCAGGGGCACCCGCATATATTGCTGAGTAAGTACCTACAATCCGCACAGCCAGATTCAATGGTTTTCCAAGCTGTACTAAATCACCTATATGTAGATTTAATTTATTTAAGGTACTGAGTGGCAGAACCATCTCTTTTGCTCCAATATTGTACCAACGCCCCTGCACAAGATGCGAGCGAATAGGAGAAGTATCCCCGCCCAGGAGTTGCATTGGGAGATAGTTGGAAGTATGATTCACTGAGAAGTTGGCACCCAGAATCGTGTAATACGAGACAGTATCTTGCTGTGCGGCGAGCAGTTGTCTCGTCGCCTCTTCACCAAAGAGACCTGGTGTGACCAGCACTGACGAAAAAATTCCCTGGGCCGGGGGAGTCGAAGAAGCGTCTATCGTACTAAAAATGCCAATCGAGAAAATCATCGTGCAGATCATGGCAATCAAGCTCAAGATCGTTAACCAGGCTCGCCAGGGACGCGCAAAGCTCTGCCCCATACCGATGATCCAGATTTCGGGAAAGTGGAATCTACCTGCGAGATCTGCCAGGCGCGAAAAACCACGCGATCCAGCGTGAAACGAGCCGCGTATCGCGCTCACACAGGAAATGTGTCCAGCGCGCCACGCTGGGAACACAGCAAAGATCGCCACAATCAAGCCCATCCCAAGAATAACCAGGAAAAGAAGTAAAGGATTAAAGCTGGAAATAGGAGTCGTATAGAGCGCGCTCGCCGCCTGGCTTAAAACCACCGGAGCCACGAAGAGACTTGCTACAACCCCAATGAGTGCCGCAGCCAAAGTCAGTGCTACATACTGGAAGAGGTAAATGCCAACGATCTGAGCAGGAGTAAAGCCGAGCACCTTCAGAATACCAATATCACGTCTTTGAGCAAGAACGAGACCGGTAATAAGATTAAGAATGATGAAGCCAGAGACAATAATGGCTACGAAGCCAAAAGCAAGAAAGAATATCACCTCTATATTGAAATACTGTGTATAACTATCACTGATCTCTACCCAATCACTGAAAAATCCAAATTGCGCGCCCGTTGCCAACAATTGCTGGCCCAGGTGAGATTCAAAGAGGTGAACAACAGAAGGGTTCGCAATGCGTATCCCAATCAGGGTTATTTGCTGAGCAGATCCGGCAAATAATGCAGAAAACTGTTGCTCAAGCACATAAATTCTTGGCTGATCGCTACCAGCAGCCCCATGATTGGCATCGATGGACAGGCCAATGATTGGAAGGGCTTTGGGACCTGAAGGCGTCACTAGAGTGATGGTATTGCCAACGCGCAGGTTATCTTCACTGGCGAGCTGTTCATCAATTACTACTCCATCTGGAGTATTGGTCGTTAAATAGTGGCCTTGCACGAGAAACAGTTGTCCTATGGAGGGTTGTTCTGCCGGAAGACCAACGACCATAACTTGTTGTTTACTCCCCGCAAAAATAATGCCAGTCGAGATCGCCGGAAACGGCGATGATATTTCTGTCGTTGAGGGATTCTTGCCCACGATCGTCAGAACCGAGGAAGGTACTCGCGGTGAAGAAACGTAGAGCCAGGTATCCGCACCATGCAACTGCTGGAAGAGCCGATTAAATGGAGCATTTGCGTTTATGATAGCAAGTAAGGAAAGGCTTACTAAAAAGCTAGAAAGTGCTACCAGGATGATAAGAGAGAGATTTTGAAGCTTGTGAGAGCGCAAATCTAACCTGATCTTGAACATGATCGCTTGCATATGCACCTTCTTCTATCGTTGATTCGTAATCTGAGAGTGCAGGGGCGTCGGGGGTAGAATGGGAAGAGATGCAGGCTCTACAATTTGTCCATCAGCGATGGTAACAACATGTGAAGCACGCGCTGCGATGTCTCCAGCGTGTGTCACAAGCGCAATCGTTTGCCCCTGTGCATGATATCTTTCAAAAAGCTTGAGTACCTCTTCGCCAGTCTGGGAGTCTAAATTCCCTGTTGGCTCATCGGCGAGTAAGAGAGATGGAGTGTTGATGAGGGAGCGCGCAATTGCCACACGCTGCTGCTGTCCACCAGAAAGCTCTGATGGGAGACGCCGTTCTAGATGCGCGATACTCAGTTCTTCTAGTAACTGTTGTGCATGTTGGCGTAACTGTTGCCGTGAATGCTTCAATAAAGAACCAGGTAACATCACATTTTGTAGGACAGTGAGATTATCAAGCAGGTTAAATGACTGGAAGATTATGCCTATTTCCCGTCGCCGGAACTTCGCTCGTTGTGTTTCTCCCATAGAGGCCAGGTCTTTTCCATTTACCAGAATGGTGCCTTGAGAAGGTACATCAATGCCAGCTAACAGGTGAAGGAGGGTCGATTTTCCACTTCCTGATCTTCCGATAATAGCGACGAACTCACCTCGCGCGATTGAGAGTGAGATATTTTGCAAAGCAGGAGGAGTAACACCTTGCTGCTGATAGCATTTCTCGACGTTCTCTACGACGACGATCGCGTTTTTGCTCTCCATAGTGGTTATCCTTTTTATTCTTCATGAGAAAGAGTATAGACGGCAAAACTCACAGTCGAACTATGAATGCTTATGAGTTTTATGCCGCTCATCCATGAACAAAACTTCTTGCTCTTAGCTATAAATGATTTTTGTCTGGTCCTCCTCTTCTACCTGACTTCTGAAAGCAAAAAGGCGATGGGAGAATTTCTCCACCTTTGCATTCTGCGGGTCCTTGCGATATAAGGTGATAACGCCATCAAGGAGAAGGAGCATTTCACTTTGATGAGAGGACCGATTTTGCGCCCAAATGCTGATTGCTCGTTGAAGCAAGACATCGGCATCTTCCTGCCTGTTTTGGGTTGAGCAGAGCCAGCCAAGGGTCATCAAAGGCTCGATCAGAAGGAAATACTTATGGCCACGGGCCCGTTCCCAGAGCGAGATGGCCCGTAAGGCAGCCGCTTCCGCTTCTTTCATCTTTTCCTGTTGCGCATACACGAGAGCAAGATTACTCAGGAGGTTCGCGCTGTCTGGGTGTTCTGGTCCAGGAACTTGCTCTGCAAGAGGGAGGGCTTGTTGTAACAGCTCCTCAGCCTCAGCAAATTGAGCGCGCATGAAAAAAGACCGCGCCAATTTGAGCTGAAGGGAAAGATAATCGGGTGAGATTGCCTCATTCCACTGTTTATACTGGGTAATCACGTGGAGAGTATGAGGGCAAATTTGCTTGTACCAGGACCAATCCTCTTCATTGGGCTGAGGAGCAGGAAAAACCTGATTCATCACGTGGAGCAGATAAGTAGTGATAGCCTGCGAACATTCGTAGCTCTGACATGCCTGGAGAATAGTTCGGACCAGGTGATGAATGGTAAACGTGCGACTTTGGGCATGACGCTGGATCAGGGCGTATGAAAGTAAATCCATCAGGACAGCATCAAATTGTAAGGGATCAGTCGCCACTTTCTGTTGCTGTTCATCGGCATAGGACAGAAGAGCCAGCATGAGTTTTGCAGGAATCGCGTCAGGCGCAAGAAAGCAACAGCGGATCAAAAGATCAGCCGCGATACTGTCTTTTTCCCGCAGATGTTCAACAGCCAGGGTAAACGTTTCCACTACAGACAAAGAATGCTCAGCATAGGTATGCCGCTTGTTCAGCACCTGTGCGGGGTGAGAATGGAAAAGATCGAGAAAGTCTGAGAGACCGCTGTGGGTTTCCTCAATATAGGCACCCGCTTGATCAAGCGCCAGTGGTAATCCGTCAAGAGCTGTCGCCAGTGTTCGGGCGATGGTCAGTTCTTTGGAAGAGAGACTTTCCAGAGACGCTTGAGGAGAGAGCAAACCCGCACGTCGCAGGAGGAAATGAACGCTTTCCTCTAAAGAGGGAGGTCCCAATTCAACGCAAGAAGCCAGCGTACCCAGCGTTGGGAGCCGTGTGGTAAAGAGGTAGGCACCGTTGTGGGCAATAGGCAAAAAATGTTTCGTAAGCTCGATATCCTCAACATTATCCACGATGAGGAGCCAGTTGTGATGCTGATTGAGCCAATAACCAATCGCTGCAATGGTTTTGGCATGATCTTGCCGATGTCCGCTGGAAAGTTGCAACGCGTTTGCGATAGCCATGAGATTGCTTATCATAGCCTCAGCGGTCGAGGCATTGATCCAGAGAACGGCAGAATGCTTCAAGGAGTAGCGATAGGCATATTCGATAGCAACTTGCGTTTTGCCTATTCCCCCTAGACCGCTGAGGGCACAAGATTGCGTAAGGTATCCCTGTTTTTTTTGCGTGAACACTTCATGTAACCAGAGCAAAAGCTCTTCGCGACCTGTAAAGCAAGGGTTATGTTGATAAGGAATAGACCAATACAGGGGAAAATCCATCAGACTAGCATCGAGCAGCCGTCGTGTTTGTGACTCATCAAGATGAAGATGCATGGCAACCTCAAGCACCATGTTGCGTGTGTTGGGGAGATAGTCGCCGCGTTCCCAGGCCCAAATAGTATTATAATGGACGCCCAGGCGATCAGCAAGCTGCCGTTGTGTGACTTTTTGTTGTTTGCGATACGTTTTGAGCGTTTCACCAAAAGATGTAAAATACTGATCTGTCATCAGCAGTATCACCTTTCTACCGATTTCGCAATCCAAAGAAAAAAAAGGAAATTCAGGCAACAGAAGAGGATGGGGGGTTGCCGAGGAACAAGAAATTTGGTCACGAAAAGTTGACGTGACTCTCCCAGGTTTTTTTGCATGGAGTGTGTCCCCCTACACATGATTGATCGATAAATTCATACCTTTAGTATATACGAAGATTCCCGAATGTAAATCATAATCGCGATATTTTTGGAAAATATAGGGAAAGTGGTATCCAATTGAGTAACCTCTTAAATGTCTTCCCAATGTCAGTGACTTGATTAGAAACAAATACGCTTAAACTCACAAGCATTCATAGCTTTCTTGTGATATTTGGAGCTTATACTGATACTCAGAGATCGGATAAATCGATAAAATACCATTATCGTATCGAAAAGGTACCGATGAGGTAGAAGCTTTGCCAATTTTTAAGATCAAGGAGTAGGGCGCTGGTTCTGTCCTCCAATAGCCAGAACCTTTGCCCTTTTAGCGTATGCGATTTCTTTTCTGTTCTCTCGCAAGTCATGGATTTGTCTATCCTGCAATTGGCATCGCTCAAGTCTTACAAAGGCAGGGTCACGAGGTTGCGCTGGTCACAGGTCCTGCGTTCCGTGAAACGATTGCTCTGGCAGGGCTTGAACGTATTCCCTTTGGGGAATGGGATGACCAGAGTTTTCAAGTGGCACAGTGGGCCCATCCCATCGCAGGAGCGATACAGATTAAACATATCAAATATGCGGTCGATCGTTTTGCTCCTGACGTATTGGTAGGTCATCCTCTTACAATTGGACCGCTGGTTGCAGGGGAACTGTTCTCCTTGCCGGTAGCCATTCTCGGTCTTACTACATACCTCTGGCCTTTCTCCAGTGATTTTGAAGAACCTCGCTCAGAAGGTGCCCGGCAGCGTATCTGGCGTCATCAAGAGATGCTGCAGTACTACAACCAGCTTCGCCAGCAATCAAAATTACCGGTAGTTGACGGACCTCCCGCAACGACACCATTGTTAGGTGATCTTTTTCTCTTACAGAGTGCCCCTGAACTTCAAGACCATGTTGAGGAACTTCCTGATAAAGTCCATCTCGTCGGCTCCTGTCTCTGGGAACCTCCTCAATGCGATCCAGAATTAGAAGAATGGCTGGCTGAATCTCTTGCCTCTCGTGAGCCAATCCTCTATGTCCAGCATGGGTCTGCCTTCAGGTACCCCAGCTTTTTACCTGCTCTGCTCCATGCACTCAAAGGCTGGCCAATCAGAGTGGCTGTCTCGGTTGGCCGGATGAGAAGCAAGGCTCCGGCTGCTCCGGGAAATTTTTTTATACGCGACCATGTTTCACAGGGGTTTGTGCTGAGACATGCACAGGCTGTCGTGGCGAGTGGAAATACAACGGTTGTACTCGGAGCGATTACTCACGGGCTTCCGAGTCTCTTAATACCTACAGGCGGTGAGCAGTTCGATCTCTCTGAACGTTGCCAACACGCAGGGATCGCTCTTTGTTTATCGCCTGATGAGGTTATTTCGTATACATTAAAGGAAGCGCTACAAAAAGTACTCACAGATTCTCACATGGCTCTGGCCTCCAAATCGCTTCAAAATGCATTTCAAAGATATGGAGGTCCTGAAAGAGCCGCTGAAATTTTAAGCACGATGTTTAGCAAGGTAACAAGATAGCGCTGGCTGGCCTAGTTTATGGCACGCGGAGCGATAGAGTGGAATACTTTTGAGAATATGGGCCGGCAGAGCATACCAAGCTGTACAGTAAATATGAGAAGCATAGCGCTGGTATACACTAAATTTTGCGTATCTATAAGTAACTGAGGAGCATAGCGCCCGTGGAGATCATTAGTTATATGTATGATGAAGGAGGGGTAAGCCTGTAAAGACCTCACGATAAATGGCGAAAAAAAGACGAAAAAACCTACCCACATGGCCCCTCTTAAGAGACCATAGATCCCGATGAGTATCCTGATCAGTGGAGGCCATGTGAGCGGAACTCTCGGCTTTCTGCGTATGGTAAGGTAACACTGTTTGAGCAGATTGCTCGGCTGCTTAGAAAGATTAGAGATATTGAGCACATCTGTTAAGATCCAGTACCCATCGAATTTCAACAAGGGATTAAAGGAGACGAAGCAGCTCGCGAGGACTGAGAGGTAGGCTATTTCAAAGAGTGGTATACCCGAGAGGAGATAAATCAGCAGATAGATTACCCCAACCCAGAGTTGCAGATAAATACCGCCGATATCCACCCTGATCCTCTTCCAACGGCTGAGCTGCCAGGATGAACTGACGTTGCTGTAAAAGACAGGGAAGAACAGGTAGATCGCAAAACCAATCTCACTTGGCTTGACTTTTCCACGCGCACAAGCACTGGCGTGTCCGAACTCATGAAATGCCAGAGAAAGCAGAAATAAGAGGTAGGTTAAAACAGCAGTGGCTAACCCTGGTGTAGTGAGGTTACGCAGAAGGTTATGTTCAAACGCATACATA
>JBDTHH010000454.1:0-14583 GCA_039937055.1 Ktedonobacteraceae bacterium
AGCCAGTAGGTCAGCATGTCTACCATATCGCGGTCATCGTCCACCACCATAATTTTCATGTGTCTTTCCTCACTTTGGCCCTGCAATGCACACTGCGTATGTGTTTCAGAAAGCAGGCAGGCCTATACACGTTTTTCTATGCATACATACATATCGACACATCTCTCTATCTTCGTAGCTGCGTGATAAATCACGCTCGCCAAGCCAGCCCACGTGTCAGGCCAGCATACGCGTGATAAATCACGCAGCTACGAAAGGCGAGCGACCTTTCAATTCGTGGGGGCAATACCTCTGACTTTGGCCCTTGCCAGTTCTCATATATCTCGTTATCGTGTATACTCTTCCTGGATAAAGAGTCACTCCACTCGCAGAGGATGTGCATGAGGCAACCGATCATCGTTACTACGCCAGAAGGCGTGCAAAAATATGTGGGCAAGGCTATTCTCAGCCGGATAGTGCTTATTACTATCCTGACCCTGTTCATTATAGCGCTTGATATCATTCTGCTTGTCCTTAATGGCATCAGTGCCGGGCTATTTACTAATGCCAGGCTACTTACTTTTGACGAGGCCCAATTGGTCTTCTTCGGCCTGGTGTATATCTACGTGTTCGTGATGTACTTCAGAGCGCGCCATCATTCTCTCCCTGCTATCGTAATCGATGAGCAGGGTATCCACGCCAATAAGCTATTTATCCCCTGGGACAATATCGCCGCGATCTTTCCCTGGCGCGTCAAGAAGGTTGAATACGTCGGCGTGCTTCCGCGTAATCTCAGCCTTGTCCTGCGCCGCAGCAACCTCAATGTCTTTCTGAGAATCGCGGTTACCATAATGGCCACCATTAACAGGCTTCAGGGGAAGCCTCCCTTTGGCCTGGTCTCCGACTCTATGACGATGCAGGAACTCCTCCAGCAAATATGGAACAATTACTACCCGGAGTACCAGCGCTACCAGATCTCTCCATATCCACCCAGATAGGGAGTTTCAGCCCATTCTTTGTCCATTTCAACTAGCCAGGAAGTTCTCCACGATGCGAGTAAATTCCTCCGGCTTCTCTCTGTGGCCAATGTTTGCACTCTTGCATAATCGATAGGTGCGAGCTTGGGATGAGCGCAAATGAGCAAGCCGAATCCCTACGCAGATGGGGAGCGCCCCTCTTGATTTTCTCGCGGAACTCTGATATACTTCCCCTAGATAGTGTATATTGTACACTATTACAAGACGATGAAGTATCTCTGGCACGTTTTAATCGCAACAGATCAGAGAACAGCTATACAAAGGAGCAAAGAACATGGCAAAGCAGGCAGTAAACGCACCGGCGTTATTCGACAGGCAAGACGCCTACCGGGGAGCCTATGCCGCGCGTACCCAGGAATTCACCGAGGCCGGACGGCACACGGGACTCGCGTCCGCCCAGGAGGACCGCGAGAAGATCGCGCTCGTGCTGGTGGATTACCAGCATGATTTCGTCGACCCCACCGGCACACTCTACGTCCCTGGAGCGCAGGACGACGTAGCGCGCCTGCTCACCTGGTTCTACGCGAACGCGCCCAGGATCACCACTGTATATGCCTCGCTGGACACGCATATTCCCTTCCAGATCTTCTACAGTGCCTGGTGGAAAAATCCCCAGACCGGAGCGCATCCCCAGCCTTTTACAGCGATCACTGCCGGGGACGTGACCAACAATACCTGGGCACCAGTCATCGAGCCCAATTGGTCCATGAAGTATGTCCAGCAGTTGCAGCAACAGGCGCGCAAGGACCTGATGATCTGGCCCTATCACACCATGGAGGGCACACTTGGGCAGATGCTAGTCGCGCCCATCAGCGAGGCCATCGCCTGGCACAGCGCGGCGCGCAACGCCCAGCCAACCTACATCATCAAGGGGCTTACAGTGCGCAGCGAATACTACGGCATCTTCGGAGCCGAGATCCCCGACCCGCAAGATCCCGAAAGCGAACTGAACACCGCCCTGCTGGATGCCGTCATGCAGCACGACAGGGTCTACATCGCGGGCGAGGCAAAGTCCCACTGCGTGCTGGAGACCGAACGCCAGCTTGTCCAGCGCTTCAGTCAGCAGCCGGAGTTGCTCAAGCGCCTGTACTTCCTGCGCGATTGTACCAGTTCGGTGCAGCACCCGACCATCGACTTCGATACGCTGGCCGAAAGCGAACTCGCCAGCATGGAGCGCCAGGGTGTGCAGATGGCGCGCAGCACCGATCCTATCCCATAACAACAGAGCCACACCGCAGCAAACGCTACTCCGGAGGCTCCTTTTTGTCGCGGTGCATGCGCAAAATTTTCAGCATGTACTGCTCGGAGTTCAGATAGTAGGGGTTGCGCCTGATGTACTTGCCCACGACGGAGATAGGATGGAGCTTCAGCAGTTCTACGACCAGAGTGGGCAACAGCTTCCCATAATCATAGTGCATCAGGGCAATGATCGGAGCTTTCTGGAAGGTGAAGACCGCGTCGGAGGCGGCCTCGTATTTGAGCAACTGCTCCGGCGTGGCCACATCTTTGGTCAGCCAGGTCATGTCCATCGAGATACGCACAGCCTTCCAGCCTTCGCGCAGCGCCTGCGCGATAAACGTCTGGTGCGACGAGAGCAAAAAATACGGATCAAAGCGTTTGCCGTTCGACAGGAACGACTCCCGCTCTTCGCACAAGATGAGCTGTCCCGACTGCACCATGGCGTCTACATCGACCTGGAGCTTCAGCAACTCCGCACGTACTTCCTGCACCTGGGCCGGGGCGGCCACGAACAAACACTTTTCCGATATAATCAGTCCAGCTCGAAAGAGGCGCGCCGTCACGCTCGCGATCTCCGTCACCTTACTGTAAAGCTGACAAATATGAGAGCCGGATGGAATCCGCTCAGATCTTCCTTCAACATTAAGATCCATGCCTATCTCCACACAATACCAATTTTTACCAGCATTCCTTCTACAGGATATCACACTGCCAGACCTGACGCATATAGATGAGCGCGTTTTTTTCTAAAATATCGAGAAAGAACATTATATAGCATGACATACGCACCAAACACAGGCCGCTCTCTTCGTCGCTGCGCGATTTATCGCATGACATACGCACCAAACAGAGTCTGCTCTCTTCGTCGCTGCGCGATTTATCGCGCCTGGCAAGCTGGTCGCAATGGCAGCCAGGCGCGATAAATCGCGCAGCGACGAAGGCCAATGATGCTCCATGGCTTATGCCTTTTTGCATCTGTTCGTTGTAAGATATAGTCAGGAATCGTCAGCAGCGCGTTTGTGAGGTGGCAAGCCGCAAGAACGCCCTGGCAATCATATATCACACATGGAAAAGAGGACAAGCAAAAAATGGTTGGAGCTGTACGCAAATACCGGCTCGATAGCGCCAGAATTATCACCGTCATTCAACAAATCCAGGAAGATCTGATCCCCATAGTGCGTCGCATCCCTGGCTTCCAGGGCTTCTACGTCCTGAACAAGGAGGGCATCGTGGCGACAGTCTGTCTCTTCGCCGACCCCCGCAGGCTGCACGAGGCCGATGAGGCCGCCGCCGCCTGGATGCAGAACCTGGGATCATCGGTGGTCCTGCTGTCAGAGGAGGTCGTCGTCGGCTCTGTTGTCGTCGAAGCCTTCGAGTAAAGCAACTGTCCGATAAACTTACCCCTTGGTGCCGATACACTGGTATCAAGGGGGCGTCAGAAGGCGAGAGCCCCATGCACGAAACAAAGGAAGACCTCCTGACCTTGCAAGCATTGCTGGACCATAGCATCGAGCAGGCGGGTGCCTTTTTGCGCGCGTCCTTTCAAATGCCGGATCATTCGCTTTCGGCCCGCCAACTCGTGAATCTCTGGCAGGGATTACACACGATTGCCTTCGCGACCGTCAGCGCGCAGGGAGAGCCACGCGTCGCTCCCATCAGCGCCCTGTTGTTCCGAGGAAACTTTTACATCCCAACCGTAGCCACGGCCGCGCGTACCAGGCATGTCATGCGCCAACCAGCGGTCAGCTTCACCTACTTCCAGGGAAACGACCTGGCCATCATTGCTCACGGCACCGCGACCATCATACGGCCAGATCACCTGGATTTCGCCGCGCTCGAAGCCCTCCAGCGTGAGAGCAGTGGGCAGAGCGTGCAGGAATGGGGAGAGGGGGTCTTCTTGCAGATCACGCCGGCGGTGCTCTATACCTTTGCACGGCAGCCTGAAGTGTATACAACGGAATAGAGTTTATATGTGACGAAATAAATATCATGGAAGCGAAAAATGTGGGAGATGTGCTTTATATCTCCCACACTTTTCGCTTCTGTCATCTCAAACAATTTCGTGGCGAGAAATGCAGACTAATGACACGCCGCGAGTTGCTGTTGCAAAGCAGTAAGTGTTATCTTCACTTCTGGTTGTGGTTGTCCTACCCCCGGTTCGTTGGGCGAACTCGCTCGCTGTAATGTCACCATGCCGTGTGCATCAATAGGGAAGGCGTTATAGGCAAGCTGCCATTGTTGAGTGAGTGCGTGCGTTGAGGCATTGAGACCGGGAACGAAGACAACGAGGTAACGCGTTGATGTTTTCAGAAGAGGGTATTCTCCAACCGACATTTTGGTGGTTCCTTGTTGTCCTCCTTCCATCACAAACTCTGCAGGAAGCTGCTTCACGGAACGATGGTCCAAAAGAATGTTCATGCTGGTGAATTGAATGGGCATGTAAATCATGTAGCCACCCTTAATCAAGGTTTCTTTCATCTGGATCGTTGGCATGGCTTGAGACAGGAAAGCTGGCTGCGCTTTATTCGTCGTGTTCCAATGGCTTGGACCTACCGAACCTGCGATGACATCTGCAATCATGGGGGCCTGGCACATATTTGCAGGGGTGTTAAACTCATATAGGTCTACACTGAGATCGAGAACGAGCGTCGCCTGATTTACCTGTCCCGTTTGTCCCATCTGATTTGGTTGTCCTCCTAATGAAGACCCACATCCTGTCAGGAAAATGAGTATCACAATTGCTACGAGCGAAGGGCCGGGAATGTATGTGAATCTTTTTAGCAGAAACATAACGGCTTTCCTTTCTAATATGCACAGGAGCATCCACACTATTTTACTCTCACCAGCAATTATTGCTGTGATCCTGGATAGAATCCCGGATAGATACTTTTCAGGCCACTCAAGTCATCTGCTTGGACTGAAAAATAGGTCACAGCTCCCTGGCGCATAATGGCGGGCGAGTGGCCAGTATGACCTAAGCCTAAGACATGGCCAGTCTCATGAGTTGAAACTTTTCGCCCATCTGCTGTTGTTCCACTAAACTGGAGATTGTTGTTCCAGGTGATCCTGGAACTAAAGTTAACCTCAGCAAGGGTGATCGCTGCATACCAGAATCTATTCCGACTGTTCCATTGAGACGGTCCATAATACGTATATGTTACCCCATAGACATTAGCGCCGAGATCAGCCATCGTATACGCAACGTTGGATCTGTCCTCGCAACTAATACTACTTCCACAAGAATTCAGGTAGGGATTCCACGCGGGCTGAGCATTCCAGTCGCCAAAAGCTCTCTGGATAGCAACAGTGAAGTTGTAGTTACCAGGCGCAATGGTCAGTGAGGAATCCAAATAGGCTTGCAGAGTGATACTTGTATTGGATGGTTGTACCCAATAGAGGCAAGGATGGTCAGAGGATGTCCCACACAAAAAGTCGTTGGGATTATTATCCCAGTTGTTTATTTGATGGGTCCATGCATACGCAGGGGAAAAAGCCAATCCTAAGAGAGCAAATGCTACTGTGACTGCCAAGCTGAACGACACGACACGAATCTTCCACTTGTTCATAGACGCCTCCTTGCTAGGAAGAACGATATCTTTGTTCTTTGTATTATGCAAATCGAACAAGATATCAAACCTTTTTCGAGCAAATACGCTTCATATCTAAGTATTCCAATAAATACCATGAAGCATAAAAGTAAGTATACGGTATGTTTTTTTGCAGTCAAGTGTTTTAGTAACGAATATCTTCGCTATTCATTTTTATTAATAAGTAGTCACTAATGCCGACAAGAGCTAACTACCTTGTTGATAGCCCTCTTATATTGGCAAGTTTAGTTTGTAGCAATATTTTCTTAAAAATCAGTGGTAAGCGACGAGAAGCTACATGCCATATTGCACCGGTTCACATGGGTGTTGACACATATTGCAAGTAACCCTTGCGATAAAAATTGACCTACCTCGACTCTGCTTCACCTCCTTATTTGCACCTAAGTACCGAGCGATGTAACCACTATATGCCCAGTTGCAGGCATCCTGTACAGTACTTATCAGGTAGAAGGCTTGCTTAGTCTGCGCTCTCTCTGGCATACTTGACAAGGAAAAGAGGGAGGGCATGAACATAAAGCAGGTAATTGAAACTCCTGAAACTCCTAAAGTCTATCTTGCGATGCGGACACGTTCACTCTGGCTCTCGATGGCCTTTCATGCAATCAATAACTTGCTGGCCTCTGGCTAAAGCAGATAAGAGTCGCATAGGTGCTTGCTATCATCCGCCCCCGCGTGGTAGAACCATAAAAGAGCGACTACAGTTGCAAACTGGCTATACGAAAGGACACATACATGAGGCTTGAAAACACAAGCGCGCTGGTGACAGGTGGTGCATCCGGGCTGGGCGCGGCATGCGTCAGGCTCCTGACGCAATCAGGAGCCAGAGTGGTTATCGCGGACCTGAACAGCGAGACAGGCAGCGCGCTGGCGGCGGAACTGGGAGACGCAGTGCGCTTTGTCAAGACAAACGTGACGGACGAGGGATCGGTGCAGGCCGCAGTACAGGAGGCGGTCACGACCTTTGGCGGGCTACATATACTCATCAACTGCGCGGGGATCGGGAGCGCCGAACGCGTGATTGGCAAGAGCGGACCCGCTAGCCTGGAGTCCTTCACCAGGGTCATCCAGGTGAACCTTGTGGGCACCTTCAATGCCATTCGCCTGGCGGCGGCGGCCATAGCCCTCAACCAGCCCAACGAGGGCGGCGAACGCGGCGTCATCATCAACACAGCCTCGGTAGCGGCCTTCGATGGTCAGATCGGGCAGGCGGCGTACTCAGCATCTAAGGGCGGTATCGTCGGTATGACTCTGCCCATCGCACGCGAGCTGGCGCGGCACGGCATTCGCGTGATGACTATCGCCCCCGGTATCTTCGATACTCCCCTGCTGGCCGGTCTGCCAGAACCTGCCCGCGCCTCCCTCGGCCAGCAAGTGCCCTTCCCGCCGCGCCTGGGTCGCCCCGATGAGTACGCGGCACTGGCAAAGCATATCATTGAGAACGAGATGCTCAATGCGGAAGTTGTCAGGTTGGATGGCGGCATAAGGATGGGGCCTAAATAATTTCTTGCAATGAAGATATCTATGAGAGGATGCGGTTAAATATGCAGACAGGCTTCCTTTCATGGTCTGTGTTACAAGTTCGGTTGGTGCGATGCACATGCTTTATCTTGTGTCTCTGCCTCCTGAACTTGAGCGCCTGCGGAACGTCCAGCGCGCCATCCACACATGGCACGCCAGCAGCAAGCAGTTGCGCAGCAGCGGGCAAGACCCACAGTATACAGACAGCTCCTTTGCCTGCCGCGCAAGGCGAGTGGCCTCTGTTTCACGGCGACCTCAAGAGAGACGGATCTGTTGCTACCGGTGGCGGGAGTATGCTGACCCTGGCCTGGTCATACTGCACAGGTGCCGCGGTCCTGTCCTCTCCAGCGGTGAGTGCCAGTGTCGTTTACATTGCTTCGACCAACGGGGTCTTAGCAGCCCTCGACGCTCGTAGTGGACATCTACGCTGGCAATTTCGAACTGCTGGGGCGCTCTACAGTTCTCCGGCTGTGCAAAATGGTACGGTATTTATCGGCGCGCTTGATGGCTTTATCTATGCTGTAGACGCTGCCTCCGGTCACCTACGTTGGCGTAGTTCCACCGATGATCCGGGAGCGCAACTCTGGTCATCACCCATAGTCGTCAGCGGACTGGTCGTCATCGGTGCCGCTTCAACGTTGAGTGAGAAACCAAAAATCCCTGGAGAGGTTATCGCCTTCGATGCGGCCACAGGCGTGCAACGTTGGCGGACGTGGAGCGAACCGGGTGGCGCCCCCGGCGGTGGGATATGGAGTTCGCCAGCCGTTGATACGACCAGAGGCGTTGTCTTTGTGGGTATCGGCGACCCCGATGATGGAGTGCAAGCGCTTGACCTGCGCGATGGGCATGTCCTCTGGCGTTGGCGTTCGGTGCTGCGTGATGTAGCCGATACGGATATTGGCTCGGGTCCACTACTCTACCCCGATCAGCGCGGACAAATGCGCATTGCTGTAGGCGGCAAAGATGGTTGGATGTATAGCCTGGACACTCAGAGTGGACGTGTCCTCTGGCACACACACGTCGGAGATCACGTCTTCAGTTCGCCAGCCTTCGCTCGCGGCACGCTCTATGTGGTAGCCGTCTTGATACGGCGTTCCACGAGCTGGGCGCTAGATGCCGAGACAGGCACTCCTCGCTGGCAACACGCTATTCCAACAATTGTCTACGCCTCACCGGCAACGGTAGGGCAAGCACTGTATCTCGGCGAGGGTGACGCTTTCGGCCCCGGCGACGGTGGTGTGGAGGTGCTTGAAGCCACCACAGGAAAGCGGTTGCAATACACCAATCTGCTCAGCCCCGTAACCTCTTCGCCGGCAGTCATCACATCCTGGTTGTATGTGGGAGCACACGACGGAAATCTGTATGCATTTGTGAGATCAGGCTGATCTCTAGGAAGATTTCAAGTCCGAAATGCTTTCTGCACGTACTTCGAGATCCCCTGGAAGCTGGAGATAGGCCTCTCGCTACAGAAGTTGACGAACGGCTTGATAGCGCTGTGAAAACTGCTGTTGCGAGAGGTTAGGAAGAAGCCTATCGTAAGGAGGATTGCCAATTTTGTGCAAAACATCCTGACACAACAGATCGAGTTCCTTCACCTCGACATTTCCTTGCCGAACCAGAAGCTGTACATCAACAACATCTTGCCGGTTTGCCCGCTGCATTTTGGATAAAGCGATGCTGTACCAGTCAAAATAGAACACATCAACCTGGTCGTAGCGCTTGATGAATTCTGATCGCGCTTCCCATTGTGTTGGTAGAGGTATGAAATCACCTGGGGAGGCAAACTCAATATTGATATTCATCTTTTGCTTCAACTGCGCAATCTGTGAGGTGAGATTGGCTGGATCAACGGTAATCTGAATATCAATGTCTAATGTTTGTCCCGGACGAATGCCTCGATGAACCAGCGCGGCTCCTCCAGTAAGATATAATCGTCCTGGTTGCCTTGTTCGACCTACCTGAATGAGAAATTGCTCGATTTCTTGCCGTCCCACCCGTTGTCGCATGCTCATGATGGTTGTTCCTTCCTAGATGCTCAGTTGTACCAGCGTCTCCCTCACCTCATCCGTAATCGTACGACGATACGCCTCCTCCTGGATGAGCAAATGATTGACCTGATTCTGCCAGTCATCGAGAAAGTTAAGGGGAACGCCATAGCGCTGCTGTTGATACTCTTGCAACGCTAAAAGTCCATGCAATCCATAGCCATAGCGAGGGGACGGTAAATGACGCTCTTCCCAGAGCGAAACAAACGGGGCTTCAGGAAAGCACGGCAGGCGGCCAAGAGCAAATGTTAACCGAAAGAACCACCATTCCTGAAGATAGAGAGTGGCCAGCGTGAGCACTGCAATATTTTCAGCAATGTCATCCTGATTGCATTGGAGCGCTTCCACAACTGAAGGAGCAAGGTCTGGATGTAAAATGAACAGGGAAATACTGGCATTCTCTACGAGAGGATAGCTACAAGTTGCCAGACGCTGAATAAGATGGACCGGATCAATGCTTTTATTCTCTTTGCTCACAGATGAACCATCCCCTATGAGATAGGAGATGCCTTCTGCCTGTAAAAGAGTGATGAGGGCATCGACTTCATCCCAGTCAAACTCGCTATTCATCATAATCATATTCCTCTGATAACTTCTCGCAGCACCTTATTTGGAGCATAGCATACCTAAAAAGTTCTCGCAAGAAGATTTCTTCCCGTTTCGCCCTGAAGAATGGGGGGCCTCCTGGGTCCAGTACACTCTTGACAGCATATCGTCATAAGTATATACTTTCGTGTATACGGACTATAATGGAGAAGCATAATGCAAGTCGTGAAACTACGCCGCGTCGGAAATTCAGCAACGGTGACCCTGCCAGCATCAGTCGTAGAGGCTTTACACCTGCATGAGAACGATGAGATCGCCATCGAGGTGACCGGAGACCGCATTGTCCTTACGCGTGCTACCTCTGATTTTCAAGACGCCTGGGATGCCTATCAGAAGATTGAGCCACGCTATCGCAGTGCCAACCGCAAACTAGCAGAGTAGGCCCGATGATACGTTTTCTTTCTGAAGGCCTTATCATGGCGATTCATAGCGATCAGATTCGCCTGTATGGTGGCACATACGAGGTGCGTGATGCCGCTGCCCTGGATGCCGCCCTCCACATGCCACAGGCCCAATACGATGGCCTGTACTTACATCCAACCATCTTCGATATGGCCGCGGCCTATGGATTTCACCTCAGCCAAAATCACCCCTTTCTTGATGGCAATAAACGCACAGCGGGCATGTGCATGTTTACCTTTCTTCAACTCAACGGCTTAGAGCCGACGGCTAGCGAGATTGATTATTACCAGGTTATGATGGCAGTTGCGAGCGGGCAGATGCATAAAGAGCCACTGGCCGACTGGTTGCAAACAGTCACCGATGGCACAGCGCCGGACATAACCTGATTCCAGCTTATCACCTGGCTACTACTCTTCATTAATCCACTACATGTTTGCGGGGCGGCTGAGAATCGGTTTGAGGGCTGGATAGAGCGCGCGGTAGGTGGCGTAGGACTGCTGGTAGACCGGCGCGAGTTCGGGGCGCGGGTGAGTCTCTTCGAGCACGCGCACGGTTTGCTCGCAGGCCTGCTGGATCGAAGGGTAGATGCCGCTGGCGACGCCAGCTAGCAGGGCGGCACCGAAGGCCGGCCCCTCCTGCGCGTTGGTGGTCACGAGTTCAACGCCCAGCACATCGGCGATGATCTGACGCCACACCAGACTACGGGCGCCGCCGCCGGTTGCCCGCACCTGCTCAAGAGGCAAACCCTGCTCGCGCAGGATCATGAAACAGTCCTTCAGGCTGAAGGCCACACCTTCCAGCACGGCGCGTACGAGGTGGCGGCGATCATGGCTGGCGGTCAGACCGATCCAGCCGCCGCGCGCCCAGGCATCCAGGTGCGGCGTGCGCTCTCCCTGGAGGTAGGGCAGAAAGATGAGGCCGGCGCTACCGGGAGGAACCTGCGCGGCCTCCATGGCCAACAACTCGTACGCATCCATGCCAGTCCAGCGTTCCAGGGCACGTTCCGGCAACCCGATGTTGTCCCGCACCCAGCGCAGCGAAAGGCCGGCTCCCTGGGTGACACCCATCAGGTACCAGGCCTGCGGCACGGCGTGGTTGAAGGTATGCACACGGGGAATGGGACCGGAGGTATCGACCTGCGGAGTTGGCGAGTGGGCCAGCACCACGCCGCTGGTCCCAATCGAGACGAGGGCCAGGCCAGATCGCACGACGCCGCTACCAACGGCGCCGCAAGCATTATCGGCTCCTCCACCGGCAACGGGCGTGCCGACGACAAGCCCGGTCAGCTCCGCCACCTCAGGGGTGATCGTCCCACAGACCGCGTCCGAGGCCACGATAGGCGGCCACAATGCCGGGTCGAGTTCGATAGCTTCCAGTACTGACTGCGCCCAGGCGCCACGCTTCACATCCAGCAGGCAGGTGCCGGCGGCATCCGAAATCTCCATTGCCAGCTTGCCAGTCAGGCGGAAGCGGATGTAGTCTTTGGGCAACAGGATGGTTCGCGTGCGCGCGAAGATCTCCGGCTCGTGATCGCGCACCCAGAGCACTTTGGGGGCGGAGAAGCCTGGCAGGGCCGGATTGCTCACAGCCTCAATAAGGTTCGTGGCACCGACGCGTTCGGTCATCCAGCGGCACTGGGCATCGCTGCGCTGGTCGGCCCAGATGATGCAGGGACGCAGGACCTGCTGCGCCTCATCCAACAACACCACGCCGTGCATCTGTCCAGACAGGCCGATGCCGCGCACATCCGCCGCTTGTACGCCCTGTAATACAGCAGTTTCCAGGCAGAGACGGATAGCCGCGATGGTCGCCTGCCACCAGTCGGCCGGCTGCTGCTCTGCCCAGCCGGGATGAGGGTGCATCAGAGGGTAATCGCGAAACGCGGAGGAGAGCACGTGCCCATCGTCTGCCGCGAAGAGGGCCGCTTTGACACCGGTGGTGCCAAGGTCGATGCCGAGAAGGGCTTGCATGATACACTCCTTATGGTGGCCGGGGCGCAGGCCAGACGGCGTCCGGACACGAAATAACGCAATTTGATGGTTTCATTTTACCACGTTTCCTGGAGATGGCTTCAAAGAGGTCAGCAGTTTAGTGAGCAGAATACATAAGAGCGCGCTGTGTTACAGGCAACCTGTAACACAGCGCGCTCTTATGTAAGCGGTAAGAATCCCCGCGCCGACTTATAGCGTGCGGCGGCTGCGACGGCCACCGGGGAGACCACCGGTAACGGCACGCACGATGAAGATGAGGATTAGCGCACCCACAAAGGCGGCGAAGATGCTCATGATGAGACCACCCGTGCCGATACCGAGGAGGCCAAAGAGCCAGCCACCAAGGAAAGCGCCGACGATACCCAGGACGATATCCATCACGATCCCCGAACCACTGCCGCGCATAACCAGGCTGGCAAGGAAACCAGCAATCAGGCCGATCACCAGCCACCATATAATGCTACTGAGACTGAGGTCCGCTAAAACACTCGCAATTGCCATTATCTATAACTCCTTCTCTTGCTATGTGCTTATCTCTGGGCAAGATGCCCGATACTACGGTCCCGTTTCTACGCTTTCGCGTAGCTCCAGGGGTTTACCCGGATACAACACGTTGTTTTCTTCTATGTGCTAATATTACTTTAAATAGATAGCCAATACAAGTCAACAATAGAACACTAAGTGTTCTTTAATCTTTTGCTAATCTTTTTAATATTCTTTAAATAATATAGCAACTAGATTATATTAAGAATATTCCTCGCCGCGCAGCAAGGATCGCTTCAGACTCCTCTTCCAAGGAGAGGTGGTGGTGGTTGATACGGGCACATTATCAAGCGCGCGGCGCGACCTGATCGCGCTACGCGCTTGCTTCCCAATCCTACGATAGCGTGGTAGTAGACATGACGAACTGAGGGTCGCCCGCTCTACAGGACGACCCCTCTGATGGTTTGGGGAAGATCTATGCGATGCAGGGGAGAACATGCATCGCATTAGAAAGCCGCCGCTCCCTCGCAAAGCGGTCATTACCAACCACCTTCCATCAACCAGAGCTGTGCGCTGTCCCTCGTGGTTTTGCCGGAAGCGGCGGCCTGTCCCCAGGACATAGTAGCATGAGAACACGCGCGGGCACCATATCGTAGTTATCATTGAACACATCATTTTTCTATCAGCCAGGTCCATCTACGAGCGAGAGGCAGGAGCCAGGAGATAGAGGTTCCTCGCCAGCCACTCCTGGAAGATAGGCACGGCAAAGCGATATGTATCATCCTGCTGGCGTAGGATATCGCGTTTGCACAACTTCTCCAGGGTGAGCTGCATGCTCTGCACATCCAGGCCTGTGCGCTGTGCAAGCTGGCTCACGCGCGCATCCTCAGCCAGCGCGAGTACCGCCAGCAGGCAGATCTGTGCGAGCGGGTCGGCCCGATCCCATAGATTCCAGAAGTAGACGCTCCAGGTCTGCAATATCTCTTCGATAGCGGCGGCTACATCCTGCACCTGCGCGCGCCTGCGCGAACTGAAATTGAGATCCTCCACCAGTTGTTTGCAAAGCGCCTGAATAAGAAACGGGTGGCCATAGGTCACACGCATAATCTCAGCGATCACCAGCTCGCCGAAGATCTCCTCGCCTGAGAAGGTGGGCACGGGTTGAGCGATCAGGCGCTGCGCATCCTGTGGGGGCAAAAAGCTGACCCAGATCATCTCTACATTCACAAAATAGCCGGTCCAGAGCACCCCCATATCGTTCACCGTCTTCGCGCCACTGAAGAGCAGGGCCAGGCGAGAATGGTTCTGGATCACGCTGCGAAACCAGCTTAACAGCAGCTTCAGATCGATATAGCCGCGCCTCCCCGCGTCGTCGAGCTCCTCGAACTCATCGAAGGTCAGCAGCAACACGCGGTCTTGCTGCTCAAGCACGCGCTCTACACCTTGCAGCCAGACCTCGAAGCGATGATAGACCGCGGCCTCGTTTTCACGCTGTGCCGCTTCCAGGTGACCACGTTCCAGTTCTTTGACAGCCATGTAGCGGCCTTTAAGCGCCTCGTAGACCGCATGGGCCATGAACTGAAAGAAGGCCGAGGCGCTGGAGGTAATACCTGTCGCTTGCAGATCGCAGAAAATGGGCAGGTATCGCGGTCCCAGGAGGACGGGCAGGTGCTTC
>JBDTHH010000455.1:0-10412 GCA_039937055.1 Ktedonobacteraceae bacterium
GAACAGAGCAACCTTGAGAAAAGTGGGCATCCGGTCCACTTTTCTGTGTGCCAGGGACTTTTTTCTTTGCACTCGAAAAAATGATGTAAGCGTCTACTGGGCGACCAGCGGGAGGAACAAGGAAGGCGTATGAGAAGCGAATTTCAAGCTGCGATAGCGCAGTTGATTGCCGAAAAGGGACTGCCCCGCGAAGTTGTAATGGAGACCGTTGCTACCGCCCTCCTCTCGGCCTACCGGAAGAGTTTCGGAGGCGGGGAAAATGTGCGCATCGAGGTGGACAAAAATGGTGATGTCCACGTCTGGACCGAGAAACGCGTCGTGGCGCAGGTACGCGATGCCGCTGAGGAGATCTCGCTGGCAGAGGCGCAACTCCTGATCCCCAACGCCGCCCTCGGACAAACCATCGATGTGGACTCGTCGTTTATATTCGAGCGCATTCCAGCACAGACCGCCAAACAGGTCATCTTGCAGCGCATTCGCGAGGCCGAACATGAGCATATGTACGAAAACCTCAAAGATTGGGTCGGCGAGATCCGCCTCGGTACGCTTACACGCAAAGATCCCAGTCGTGGTTGGCTGCTCGATTTCGATCTGGATAAGGCCGACAAAGTAGAGGGTGTGATGCCTCCCAACGAGGAGGTTACCAGCGAACGCTACCGCGTGGGACAGCGCCTGCGGGTCTTTGTTGTCGATGTGCGGCGTATCCAGGGCCGCCTCCTGCAAATTCTGGTCTCCCGCTCCCACCGCGATCTCGTGCGTCGCCTCTTTGAATCCGAGGTGCCAGAGATCTACGAGGGAACCGTGGAGATTAAGGCCATCGCGCGCGAACCCGGCAGCCGCACAAAAGTCGCTGTCGTCTCGCATCAGGAAGGCCTCGACCCGATTGGCTCGTGCGTCGGGGTACGTGGCTCCCGCATTAATAACATTGTCCATGAACTCAACGATGAGAAAATTGATATTATCCAGTGGAGTCCGGAATCCGCGGCCTTCGTAGGTCACGCGCTTAGCCCGGTCAAACCGCTCAAGGTGGATCTGCGCGAGTCGGATCGCACCGCGCTGGTGACTGTGCAGGAGAAACAGCTCTCGCTGGCCATTGGTAAAGATGGTCAGAACGCGCGCCTGGCCGCGAAATTGACCGGCTGGCGCGTCGATGTCACCAAACCGGCCGAGGGCGAGGTCTACGAGGAACAGTTCGACGATACCCGCGATGTCGTGCCATCCTACAACAGTGGCCGGCGCAATGACCGCCAGGGAGGGCGCAATGACCGCGCCGATGGTGGCGGTAACCGGCGCTCAGGGGGCTCGCATCGAGGAGGAGAACGCGGCGGCGGCCGCCATCACGGCTCACGCGGCTATGGAGAGGCCAGGGAATAGCACATGGTTAAGGCAGGCAATAAACAGGCGAAACGCCCGAAACATGTACCACTGCGCTCCTGCATCTCTTGCCAGGAAACAAAGTCGAAGCGGGAATTGTTACGCGTTGTGCGTACGCCTGAGGGCCAGGTGATGCTGGACCCCAGCGGGAAGAGGTCCGGGCGCGGCGCCTATATCTGCGCGCGGCTCTCCTGCTGGCAGAATGCGCTCAAACGCAACCGCCTTGAGCAGACATTCAAGACGACTCTCTCCCCGGAGGACCGCGCCAGCCTGGATGCCTATATCGCGACCTTGCCCGCCGAGCCATCGGCGTAGGATGGCAGGACCAGTTGCAAGAGGACACAGAGTAGGCTATACTGAGAGATACAACGAGTGCCAATCAGCCAGATCCGTAAAACGTTTTACCGATATGGTCGCTGGCTATCACCTGATACCTATAGTTGTTACCATCCTGATCCTCGTAGGAGGCGCGGGAAGTTTTTATTATCGATAAGTTGTATGTGTCACTTTATCTCGACTCTTAACAGAGACACAGCCCCTCGTCTACAGGGCAGACGTGGTGCGCTAACGTTTGCGGAGCAAGAGCTATGAACTGAAATCCATAGCGACTACGCGCAGAAAGCGCAGTTGAACCAAACATGCCTGGCCTGCACTAGCGAGGGCTGTCTCCTATTCCCCATTTATAGGGCGATAGGCGACAGTCCTTTATTGTGGCTGTGAAGAGGGATTTCCATCGCCCTTTGTGGCGCATCATACGATAGAAGGGAGTCTTCTTCATGAGGAACGCATCTGAACCCCTGGAAGGAAACGAGCAGGCGAAACCGGCTCCAGCTACGCCAACGAGAAGCCGCAGCACTGCTCGTCCGAAATCAGAGAACGCCACAGCAGGCAGCCAGGAACAGGCAGGGAGGCCCGCATCCCCACCCCAGCGCCGGCCAGCGGCTCCCGCTACTACCAATAGCGGTACAAATACAGTCGCCCCCCGCCAGAATGGGTCTGGCAATGGCAACGCGCCCGCACAGCAGCGTCCGCGTCCAGGGAACGCGCCCGCCTCACCTCCACGCTCAGGAGGGCAAACAAATGCTCCTGCACAGCGGTACTCTGGCTCTGGCGCCAGCACAACATACCCGCAGCGTCCCGCCGGTGGCAGCGGCCCAGGCGGGCAGCGTACACCGTATCC
Organism: Ktedonobacteraceae bacterium; assembly: GCA_039937055.1. GTDB lineage: Bacteria > Chloroflexota > Ktedonobacteria > Ktedonobacterales > Ktedonobacteraceae > JALYTT01. The sequence continues at coordinate 2,555 of JBDTHH010000455.1, forward strand.
GCAGCATACCACGCATCCTGGGAACGCCAACCGTCCGCCCGCCCGGCCCGGCAGCCCGGCGCCAGGCGCGGGACGACCTTCGGGGCCGGGTGCGGGACGACCTTCGGGACCTGGCGCCGGACGACCTTCGGGACCTGGCGCGGGTCGTCCTCCGGCGAAAGGTGGCCGCCCCGCTCACGGTCGCCCAGGCGGCGGCTCGCGTACCGGCTCATCGCAGCGCTCGCACGAACGCCGCGCGGCCGTTGTCAAAGAGAAGCCAACTGGCCCCGTCTCGATACCACCACAGATCGTGGTAAAGGACCTGGCGGAGTTGCTGCACATGAGCGCCAATGAGACCATCATGCGCCTCATTAAACAGGGTACCTTTGCTAGTATCAACCAGGTTGTGAACTACGAACAGGCCGCCCTGCTCGCCAAAGAGATGAGCTTCGAGCCAAGTCTGAGCGCCGTCACTGTGGCGCCCGCCGTCCAGCGTGGCAAAGAGCCTGTTGCTGTGGAGGCCGTCGAGGGGGAGCAGCCGCCAGTCGATAAAGATCTGGTAACGATCCCACCCGTGGTGACGATCATGGGTCATGTTGACCATGGCAAAACGTCGCTGCTTGATACCATTCGCAAAACAAAGGTGGCCGCAGGCGAGGCCGGTGGCATCACGCAACATATCGGCGCCTACCAGGTCGAGGTCAATGGCAAGAAGATCACGTTCCTCGATACGCCCGGTCACGAGGCCTTTACCGCCATGCGCGCACGCGGCGCCCAGGTCACGCATATCGCCATCATTGTGGTGGCCGCCGACGACGGCGTGATGCCGCAGACACGCGAGGCTATCGACCATGCCAAAGCGGCCGGCGTACCCATTATTATCGCGCTCAATAAGATCGATAAAATAAATGCCAATCCTGATTATGTCAAACAACAACTCGCCGATATCGGCATCGTCATCGAAGAGTACGGCGGCGAGTACATCTGCGTGCCGGTCTCGGCGCGCAGAGGCACCGGCATTGATGAGTTGCTGGAGATGATCCTACTGGTGGCCGAGATCCAGGATATCAAGGCCAATCCCACGCGCCCGGCGCTGGGGACCATCATTGAGGCCAAACTGGAGAAGAGCACCGGCCCTACCGCGACAGTGCTTATTCAAGAGGGCACGCTCAAGATGGGCGATAATATCCTCGTCGGCGCCCTCGCTGGCAAGGTACGCGCGATGTTTAACGACCGCGGCAAACGTATCCAGAAGGCCCCACCCAGCACGCCCGTGAGCCTGCTGGGTCTATCGGAAGTGCCGAGGGCTGGCGACCGCCTTGAGGTTGTCGCCGACGAGCGCACTGCCAAGCAGACCGCCGCCAAGGTGGCGGAGCAGCGCCGCGTCGATATCAGCCCGCTCGGTCAGGTAAGCCTGGATAGCCTGTATATGCAGATGCAGGAGGGCAAGGTCAAGGAACTGGACCTCGTGCTGAAGTGCGATGTGCAGGGGTCTGCCGAGGCCATTAAAAACGCTCTGTCAAAACTGGGCGAAGAGAATATCAAGGTGCGCCTGATCCATGAAGGCATCGGCAATATCAGCGAGACCGATGTCCACCTGGCAGCCGCCTCGGGGGCGATCATCATTGGCTTTAATGTCAAAGCCGACGGTGCCGCCCTGCGCGAGGCGCAGAAAGAGCGCGTGGATATCCGCTACTACAACGTCATCTACCAGTTGACCGACGATATCCAGGCCGCCCTCACTGGCATGCTTGAACCAACCTATCGCGAGGTGCTGGAAGGCCATGCCGAGGTGGTTCAGGTGTTTAAGGCCGGCAAAACCCTGGTGATCGCCGGTTGCAGAATCACGGACGGCAAAATCACCCGCGCCTCGCAGGCGCGCATCGAGCGCAAAGGCACGAAGGTCTACACCGGCAAGGTCGCTTCCCTGCGACGCGGCAAAGACGATGTGCGCGAAGTCCTCACCGGCTACGAGTGCGGCATCGTCCTCGAAGATTTCAACGAATACGAGGTCGGCGATATCATCGAGACATTTGCCCAGGAGAAGGTCTAACAAAAACCAGAACTTCTCAAAAGTTCTTCGTCCTTCGTAGCTGCGTGATTTATCACACGTGGGCTGGCCCGACTTCATGGTAGCCCACGCGTGATAAATCACGCAGCTACGAAGGGGGAGTGACTTTTGCGATGCCCTGTAACAAAACGAGCGGATAACATTCGCATAGCCGACCGGCAAGCGAGCCGTTCCGAAAGGAACATACAGAGATGACACATTCACACCGGCAGGAGAAGCTCGGCGAACTGATCGCCACCGAGCTGAGCGACCTGCTGCATACCCGCATGAAAGACCCACGCATCGGCTTTGCGAGTATCACCCATGTTGAGGTGAGCGGCGACCTCGGCCACGCCAAGATCTTCGTGAGCGTGATGGGCGAACCGGAGGAGCAGAAGAGTACGATGGCGGCCCTCAAGCACGCCACCGGCTTCCTGCGTCATGAACTGGCGAGTCGCATCGTCTTGCGTCATACTCCGGAACTGGCCTTTAAGCTCGATACGTCTATCGCCAAGGGCGCCCATGTCCTTGAATTGATCCATCAGGTTGAACAAGAAAGTAAGCACGATGAGCAACCAGATGAGCAACCGTAAGGCCGGCAGCCTGCCTCGCCCAGGCAACACTACCCTTGAGCAGCAACTTGATCCGGCCCTCGTCCAGCAGGCGCTGGCGCTGATCGAGCCGGCTCAGCGCATCGCCCTGCTGGCCCACGAGCATCCCGATGGCGATTGCATTGGCTCCGCTCTCGGACTGGCGCATATCTTACAGGAGACCGGCAAGACCTGCGTCCCCATGTGCGCCGATCCGGCTCCCGGCACTCTGGCGTTCTTGCCGGGCCTGGAGATGCTGCGACAGACGCCGGGCGCTGAACACTTCGACCTGATCATTGCCCTCGATGCCGGAGAGCTGTCGCGCTTCGGGCCTCTGTACGAGCAGCATCGCGCGCTCCTGGATACTATCCCGATTCTCAATATCGATCACCACATCAGCAGCGCGGGCTGCGGCCAGGTGAACATCATCGATGCGGGCGCCGCCGCCACCGCCGAGCTGCTGGTGCTTTTCCAGCAGCAGGCCCATTTACCGCTCAGCCGGGATGCCGCCCTGTGCCTGCTCACAGGCGTGATCACCGATACCAGTTCGTTCCAGTTCACGAATACGACGCCGCGCACGCTGGAGGCCGCGGCCGTCCTGCTGCGCGCTGGCGCTATCCCTGAGACGGTGGTCCAACCGCTCTATCGCACCCGGCCCCTGCCGCAAGAACGCTTCCGGGCTATGGTGCTGCTCAATGCGCAGAGCGTCGCGAACGGCCGCCTGCTCTGGTCGCAGGCCACAACGGAGACGCTCGCGGCTGCCGGCGCCACGGCGGAGATGGATGATAACTTTTCGGGGATGCTGCGCGATATCGAAGGGGTGGAGATGGGGGCTTTCTTTAAAAGCTACGATGATCCCGCGATCACGCGCCTGAGCCTGCGCTGCGCCGCGCCGTACAATGCCGCTGCTATCTGCCAGAGCCTGGGTCAGGGCGGCGGCCACGAGCGCGCAGCCGGTGTGATGCTCCCCATGCCTATCGCGGAGGCTACCACGCTGGTTGTGTCCAGGCTGGAGCAGATCCTGATGGACACGCAATAGATGGATGGCATCTTCAATATCCACAAAGCCATCGACATGACCTCGCACGATGTGGTGGCAAAAATACGCAAGATTCTGAAGATGCGCCGCGTGGGCCACGCTGGCACCCTTGATCCAGCCGCCAGTGGCGTACTACCCATATGTGTCGGCCAGGCAACGCGCGTGGCGGAGTATCTCAGCGAGAGCGGCAAGGCCTATCAGGCCGAGATTATTTTTGGAGTGGTGACCGATACCTACGACCGCGAGGGCCGCGTTGTGCGCACCTCCAGCACCCAGGACCTGACGCTGCCTGCGATCGAAGAGGCGCTGCCGCGCTTTAGCGGTCCCCAATTGCAGGTGCCCCCCAGCTATTCAGCGATCAAGCTCCAGGGCCAGCCAGCCTATAAACTGGCGCGCGCCGGAGCGGAACTCTCTCTAGAACCTCGCCCTATCGTGATCTATCAGCTTGAAATTGTCGCCTGGAGCCCACCACGCCTGACGCTGACGATCGAGTGCAGCAAAGGCACCTATATTCGCTCGCTGGCCTATGATCTCGGCGAGGTCCTGGGCTGCGGCGCACACCTGGCAAACCTGATTCGCACGCGCAGCGGCCCGTTTTTCTTAGCGGACAGCATCTCCCTTGAGCAGCTCGCCGGGGCCGTTGCTACAGAGACCGTCGCGCAATACCTGCACGCGCCAGATAGCGCGCTCCAGGCGTATCCGGTGATCCAACTTGACGCCACAAATACCGAGCGCGCGCTCCACGGCAATCTCTTCAGCGGCGAGACGCAAATCGCTCAGCCCGAAATGGCGCCTCTGGTGCGGGTGTATGACCCCACAGGCCGCTTTCTGGCCATCGCCGAGTGGGATGCCGGGCAACAAGGGTGGAAGCCCCGTAAAGTGTTCGCAGAAGATTCCGCGTGAGGCGCTCCCCCCGTCCACGTAGGGATTCGGCTTGCCGCATCCGTGGGCGGCAAACGGCGCAAGGCATAGGACGGATTGCGTTTTTTAGCATATAGGTATATCCTTGAGAAGGGCCATTTATGACTGTTTAAAAAGGTGGTACTATACCCTAAAACGTCCCTTAATTGGGTAACACAGTAAAGGCTACCCATATGACAGGTTACCTGGGCAAAACAATATGGAATATATAACAACGCTAGCGCCTGACGAGCCAATCGCGATCACCATCGGGAACTTCGATGGCATCCATAAAGGACACCAGCGCCTGATGCACAAACTCTCTGCTATGGCACAGGAGTTGCAGTGTAGGCCGGTACTGGTGACCTTTGAGCCACATACCTTGATGGTGGTGAGGCCAGATATCGATCTGCGCTACCTGACCACGCTCGAAGAGAAACTAGCTCTGGCCAAGCGCTACGCCGGGATCGCCGATAGCATTGTGATCCGCTTTACTTCGCAGGTTGCTGCTATGAGCGCCGAAGAGTTCATGGACCACCTATATACACATTTTACGATGAAAGGCCTGGTAGTAGGCGCGAACTTTAGTCTGGGTCACAACCGGATGGGCGACGTGACGTTCCTGCAACGCTACGGGCAGGAGCACTCCATCGATGTCTACGCCATTCCGCTGGAGGAGATCAAGCGCAGTCGCATCAGCAGCACGCGCATTCGCGCGCTGGTGAGCGAGGGAGAGATCATCGAGGCCAGCGACCTGCTCGGTCACCCTGTGACGGCCTCCGGCATCGTCGTGCATGGTGACCACCGCGGACGACAGCTCGGCTTTCCCACGGCTAACCTGCTACCCGATCCACATAAGCTGCTGCCGGCAGACGGCGTCTACGCGGCCCGCGTGTGTATCGAGCAGGACTCAGCAGTGAGTGACTCTAGCTCAAGTTCTCGCGTCTATAATAGTGCAGTGAATATTGGTGTGCGACCAACCTTCCAGGGGCAGACGCGCCTGGTAGAGGCGCATTTGCTGGATGTTGATCTCGATCTCTATGAGAAACGTATTACGCTAGACTTCATTGAGCGCTTGCGTGGCGAGCAACGCTTTCCAGGCATTGAGGCGCTCAAGGCCCAGCTTACACATGATGTGCAGCAGGCACGTCAAATTTTAAAGTAGGGAGCGTGAGCAGGTGAAAACTCGCCAGAATCCACTCTCAAAATTCGAGTCTTTTATGCAACGTGTTGTGGAGGGGCCATTTGCGTTCATCTTTCCATCAAAGCTGGAGCCGGTAGAACTGGCTCGTAAGCTGGAACGGTCGATGGAGGATAACCTGCTTCAAGGAGTGGGTCGCCCGCTGGCCCCCAATGTCTATGACATCTACCTGAGCATCAAAGACCATCAACGCCTGGCGCCAAGCCAGACTATTCTGGTAAAAGAGTGGCAGGATAACCTGGTAAATGTAGCGCGCCAGCGGCACTATACTCTCAAGACCATACCCGTCCTGCGCATGCATTCGGATAGCAGCCTGCGCCCCGGTGTTGCGCGCATTGAAGCGGGCCTGGTTGATCGCCAGCACATGGGCCAGGACAACAGCGGCGATGGCGGCTTCATGGCTACCCAGGCCTTGAGCGCCGAGCAGTTGGCGCAGCTACGCGCGCAGTTACCGGCAGGGCAACAATTGCCCGGTATTCCCGCGCTGAATCCCGTGCAACCAGGGGCGGCGTCCATGGGTGGCGCTATGAGCGGCCAGCACAGCAATCCCAGCCTGCCCCTGGCCGCGCAGACGCAGATCACACCACCTATGCCGCAGGCCTGGCTGACTATCCGCGTGCCACCCTCTGGCCAACAGGTGTATCGCATCGAAAAACCGGTTATCAATATCGGCCGCCAGCTTAGCAATGATATTATCGTTGAGGACAAACGCGTCTCGCGCTATCATGCTCAAATTAAATACCAGCCAAACGGGCAATTCGCGATCTTTGATCTGGGAAGTACCAACGGTATTACCGTCAACGGCACACCCGGCATCCGCCAGCATGGTCTGCGCGCCGGCGACCGCTTTACTATCGGCAGCTACGATTTCTACTTCGAGCGAAGGTAGGGACACCAACTTATGTCACTTGATGTCTTTTTACTGATCTTAAAGCTATTATTAATCGTACTTCTCTACCTCTTTCTGATGCAGGTAGTGATCGCGATTACACGCGACCTGCGCAAAGCGACAGCCGCCAGCGCGGATGCCGGCAGCCGGCTCCCGCCCGTCATCGGCCACCTCATTGTGGTGGATAGCGGTCCCAGCAGCCTCCAGCCCGGCACACGTTTCGACCTGGCGCCCGACACTACGATCGGGCGCGGCCCTACCAATACGATCCAACTTCCCGATAGCTTCATCTCGGCCGAGCACACGCGGCTCTGGTTCCGCAATGGCTCCTGGTACGTGCAGGACGCGGGGAGCACCAATGGCACATACCTGAACAATGTGCCTGCGCGCGAGGCTATCCCCGCGAAAGTCGGCGATATTGTGCAGGTTGGCTTTATTCGCTTTAAGTTGACCCAGTGAAACGCAGTTTCGACACAGACTAGATAGAGGTGTACATATGGCAAGTCAATCTCCTGGCAGATTCCGGCGCTATCGTTGGAAAGAACTGAGCCTCTTTATCATCCCCAGCCTCATCCTGCTGATCGGCATGACACAGGTGCTGCTTGCCACCAGGGATAAGACCTCGTCCCTCACCGGCCATAACCTGCCCACGATCCAGGGACTTATTCCCGTCCTGGGCCTGATCATCCTCTTTGTGCTCGTGAATATGCTCTTCAGTTTCTTTTTCCCTAAAGTGGACCAGGTACTGCTACCGCTCGTTGGGCTGATGAGTGGGCTTGGCGTGATCATGGCCCTGCGCATCGGACCCAACCTCCCCTTCCCCGACCCAACACTGGGCACCAAACAACTGGTCTGGGTGATGGTCGGCATCATTGTGTGTATTGCCACGCTCTTCGGACTGCGCAAGATGAACTGGCTCGAACGCTACAAGTATACCTGGGCCATCCTGGGCATCCTCCTGGTGGGCATTACGCTGGGCAATACGTTGCGCGTCAAGGACCTCAATAGTCCCACACACGACCAGTTGAAGCTGGGCTTTTTCCAGTTGCAGCCCTCCGAACTCCTGAAAATCTGCATCGTGATCTTTTTCGCGGCCTATCTCAGCGAGAACCGCGATATCCTGGCCGGCCGGGGACCGCGTTTCGGCTCGTTCCGCCTGCCGCCACTGCGCCAGCTCGGTCCCATCTTCACCATGCTGGGCATCTCGCTG
>JBDTHH010000456.1:0-7440 GCA_039937055.1 Ktedonobacteraceae bacterium
ATCGCATTCACTATCATCAACTGGGGCCGGCGGGCGAGGGCAGTGGCTTTGTGGCCTCTCCCAACGGACATTCGTCGCTGCGCAAACGCTATACCGAACTGTTAGCCGAACACTTTCTGGCCCGCACCCAAAAAATTGCGCCCACCATCCTTCCCAGGCTCCTGCCATTGTTGGCAAACGCGCTGCGTTCAAAGGATATTCAGGTCTATTTCAACGCCACAGGCGCGGAGGATATCCTGCAACGCCTGCATCTTGATACAGCCATTCAAGCACCGGCAGGCGACAGTTTCTTGCAAGTGGATGCCAATGTCTCTCCTAATAAAGCCAACCACTTTATTATCAATACAATGCATGACCAGGTGAACATTGACGCAGAGGGCACGGTCACGCACCACCTGAGCATCGAGTACGCGTGGACCATCGCGGGTCAAGATTATGGCAACACGCTCTATCGAGATTATGTGCGCATCTACGTACCGCCTGGAAGCACGCTCCTATCCCAGAATGGTTGGCAGCCCCACGGCACAAGCCAGGCCTTTGGACGGCAGGTATGGGCCGGATTTTTCACCTTTTCTTACGGTCAGACGCATACGATTACGCTGCAATGGACCGTGCCACACGCGGCTGTGAGGAATGATCGGGGCTGGCAGTACCACTATCTTGTTCAACGGCAGGCGGGAGTGCAGTGGCAACTGCATCTCCAGGTGGGCTTGCCATCGTGCGCGACGGCGATCAGGACAGCGGGGGGAGCGTTCAGCAGCAGCGGACAGAGCGTTATGCTGACGACGTATCTGGATGAGGATCTAAACCTGGATGTAGATTATGCCTGCTGATGCTCTCTAGCTGCCGGCACATTCTATGGATGAGTGTGGTAGAATAGCTCCATGAAGAGCAAGAGAGACGGCTTAAACGCACACGCCACGCCACGCTTTCATCACCGGCGCCTACCTGATTTCTCCACGCTGCTGTCGGGTCATACTCCACGCGATGATAGCGGTTTTCAATCTGAGCAACTACAGATCTGGTACAACAACACCGAAGAGCCGTGGGCTGATCCCGGATCACATATGCACCTGAAGAGCGACGAATGCTTTCTTCCCTATTTAGGCACCAACAGCAGGATAAATATGACCAGATGCAAGAGCGTAAAGAGGATCAGTAGCCGTATAAACCAGGTAAGTTCCCGTTGGAGATCATGCTGGCTGCGAAGTTCGGGGTTCCTCTCATACGCTGCGGGCGATCGTTCGGCGGCCACCAGGCCCATGGCAACGCGCATGCGTACCGGTGATTGCAGGGAGGAGCGGCGCATCTCTGCGAGCAACGCCTCGTTGCATGGTGTGCAGAGAACCCATTCGTGGCGCGGTTCCGGCGCTCCCACCGCCTCTTTGAGCACAATGGGGCGGAACCAGATAGAACTCGTGCAGACAGAACAACGTATGGGTGCGTACCAGCGCTCTCGCTGCACAGTTTCCCTCCCGGTGACGACCGTTCCTTCATCTTCTGATATCGGCATTTCGCTCGCTCGCTGTCTCTTCCGAACCACACGGGTTTCAGCAGGAAGCCGTCTTCTTTTTTGCTCGCGTGACACTTCACGCTATAGCATCAATATTGTACCATATGCGTCGTGACCTTTTTGTGATGTGAAGGGGGGCGTTTCGCCAATCTTCAGCCTGTGAGACGCCCCAGCCGCGTAGGGACCCGGCTTGCCGCATCCGCGCGCGAAGGCTGTCACCTTTCTCGCCGGTGAGACGTGCTCTTCACTGAACAGCATGTGTACTCCCACAAATGAAATGAACCTTGCCGGAGCGAATGTACCGGGCGCAGGCCAGGGATGCCCGCCCATCTCTGACCGGGCGGGGGTGGCGTGGCGATGGGGACACGTCCTCGTCATCGGTTCCATCGCCGATCGCGGGGTATGAGATGGACGGGCATCCCTGGTGGGTGCCCTGCTCCAATACGACAGATCCTCTTTCATGTAGGGGCGCCGCTGGCCTGCGCCCTGCTCCAACACGACATCGCGTTCCCTCTATAGGAGCAACGCATGCCCTGGCCTGCGCCGGGTCCCTACGCGACAGAAGCACGCTTCTTTGTGAGGTCATGCATGCTCGCGGAGACGGCGCGGACCTCTGGCAGCGCGCGCAACTGGTCAATCACCCGCGCCAGGGTTGCTGTATCGGGGATCTGGCATACCACATGCAGGGTTTCGCCTGCCGGCGCCGAGTTGAGTTCCAGTGTTCCCACACGAATACCGGCAGCGTTCAGCGTATCGCATACCTGTCCCACAAATGAGCCTTGCATAGAGGCCGCCTCAATATAGAGACGTTGCGTCATTGCGAACTGCCGGGGTAAGAGGAACCGTTCTACAAACCGCAGCGCGACCAGCACCGCCAGTCCCAGCGCCGTCGCGATCACCGCCATGCCGAGCAGGCCGACGCCGCAGGTCATGCCAACGGCCGCCATCAGCCAGATGGCGGCCGCGGTCGTTAGCCCCTGGACTCTATTGGTCTCATGGCTTAAAAAAATGCTCCCGGCGCCCAGGAAGCCGATACCCGCCACAATATAGGAGGCGATACGCGTGGGATCAACCTGCGTGTGGGCAATGCTGAGAAAATCTGTGAAGCCATAGGCCGAGATAATTGTAAACAGGCAAGAACCCAGGGCCACCAGCGCGTTGGTGCGCATGCCGGCGGCGTGCTCACGACTCTCGCGCTCAAAGCCCACCAGCGCGCCAAGAATGACTGCAACCCCCAGTCGCAGCAGGATAGTGGGGAATGAGATCATGGCGTGGCCTCCTTTGTACTGGTGTGACGCGCGCGAAAGCGGCGCAGCTTCAACAGGTTGCCGCATTTTTCGGGGGAGCAATAGCGCCGGGTGCGGCTCTTGCTCTCATCGTAGAAAATCCAGCGGCAAAGGGTATTCTCACATATCTTGACGCGGCGAATATCCCCGTGAACCAGCAGGTCGGCAAACGACATGGCAACCTCGCTTATGACCCAGTTCCAATCTTTGCGTGCGGGCACGAACTCTAGCTGGTACGCCTCGCCATCCCGGAACATACGCGGCAGAGGGACCGTCCTATTCATATACTGGTTGAGCAGAGCGAGATCCGCCTCTAGCGGCCCCGCGGCTCCCAGGGACTCAACGATACGTCGCAGCAAGCCACGCAGCTCTGTCAGCTCTGACAGCACGCGCTCGTCTGGCTGATCTTCCACAGCCAGATGCCAGCGCGTTAAAAACTCCGCTCGCCACTCAGGTTTCTGGAGGCGATCTTCGACCCAGCGGCCCCGGAAGTCGCGAAACTCGCTATTCAAAAAGTCTAAGCAGGCGGAGTCCATTATGCCCCCTTTGTCGCGAAGCCTACATAGGATACGCCCATAAACCAGCCCGGCCCCATCTTGAAGCGGCCATGCACGAGGCCGCGCGGCATAAAGCCCGTCAGCTCGCGCACCTGCAAGCCGCTGGTGGTCAGCACGCCTCTTAGCTCAATGGGCTTGATGAAGTCGTGATAGTTGTGGATGCCCCGCTGCAAGCCGCCGCTGGGAAAGTGCTCACCATACCAGATCAGGACGGCGCGGGCCAGCAGCGTGCGGTTGATCGTATCGAATATGAAGACGCCGCCGGGCGCCAGCACGCGCGCGATCTCGCCGATGGTGGCCTGCAGGTCGCGCACATGTTCCAGCACATCGAAGCAGATAATCGTCGAGAAGCTGCCATCCGCGTAGGGCAGTGCCTCCGCGGCGCCCTGCTGGTAGTAAATGGTATGCCCCAGCCCGCTCTGGAGTGCGTGGTCGCGCGCCAGGTCCAGCGCGCGCCTGGCGGGATCGATGCCGAACATCACCACCCCGCGCTGCGCCAGGCGCTCGCAGATCAGCCCGCCCCCACAGCCCACCTCCAGGATCTCCTGCTGCTGGAGCGCGCCCTTGCCAAAAACCCGGTTGATACACGACTCGATATAATCACAGCGCTCGCCCGTCATCTGGTTCAGAAAACACCCCTTGTTCCACCAGTCGAAATCATCGAAGATCTCCGCCTGCGATCGCCTGCGTGTGAAGATGGCCACGTAAAAGTCCCCCTTGCGCAACTATATGGTACGTATAAACGATTATATCGTAGGGACGCAATTTATTACGTCCGGGCAATTCATTGCCTGTACCCGTAAAACTGCTATGTACACAATAATATGATGCTCCCACATGAAAACATGGTATAATAGGGAGACATACCGTGCGACTGGTGGAGAGGACACAGCAATTATGGCAATGTTTGAAAGTTTATCGAAACGTCTTGAAGGTGTATTCACAAATCTGAATGGCAAGGGCAAACTTACCGAGGAAGATGTCAACGAGGCCATGCGGGAAGTGCGTCTGGCGCTGCTGGAGGCCGATGTCAACCTGCGGGTGGTGCGTCAATTTGTCGAGCAGGTGCGCGCGAAGGCGGTGGGGGCCGAGGTCCTGGGGAGCTTCTCGCCGGCGCAGCAGGTGCTGCAAGTTGTCAATGAGCAACTGATCGAGATGCTGGGCGGTGAGGGGAGCCAGAATAAATTTGACCTGGGTGGCTCGCCTCCGACCGTCATTATGCTGGTAGGACTTCAGGGTTCTGGTAAGACGACGACGGCCGCCAAGCTGGCGAACTACCTGCGCAGGCAGGGCCAGCGCCCAATGCTGGTCGCCGCCGATATGTACCGGCCCGCCGCTGTACGCCAGCTTCAGACGCTGGGTAAGCAGCTCTCGCTGCCGGTCTATGCCGAGCCGATAGGCGCGGACCCCGTCGATATTTGCGTTAACTCGCTGACCTATGCCCGTGACCAGGCGGCCTCCGTTGTTATACTTGACACGGCCGGTCGTCTTAATATTGATGAACGTATGATGCAGGAGGTCATCAATATCCGCACGCGTCTCCAGCCGCGCGAAGTGCTGCTGGTAGCGGATGCGATGACCGGCCAGGAGGCGGTGCGTGTGGCGGATGACTTTAACAAGGCCGTCTCCCTGACGGGGATGATCCTGACAAAGATGGATGGCGACGCACGCGGCGGCGCGGCTCTCTCCATCCGTTCGGTGACAGGTGTGCCGATCAAATTTATGGGCGTGGGCGAAAAGACAGATGCTCTGGAGCCATTTTATCCCGACCGTTTGGCCTCGCGTATACTAGGAATGGGTGATGTACTTTCACTGATCGAGCGTGCGCAAGAGACCATCGACGAGGAAGAGGCCCTGAAAGCCCAGGCCAAACTACAACAGGGCAAATTCGACCTGGAAGATTTCCTGAGCGCCATGCGCCAACTCAAACGCATGGGTCCACTGCGGCAGGTGATGGAGATGATGCCGGGTTTCAATAAACTGGCCGCGATGCCGGAGATGGACGAGGCGCTGGAGGGGGACCAGTTAAAGCACATCGAAGCTATTGTGCTCTCAATGACTATCGCGGAGAGACGCACTCCCGATATTATCAATGGCAGCCGACGTAAACGGATTGCGAAAGGCAGTGGAACCAGCGTTCAGGAAGTGAACCAGTTGCTGAGCCAGTTCACCGAGATGCGCACGATGGTGCGCCAGATGTCAACTGGCAAGGGACAATGGGCACGCCTGGCCAAGCAGTACGCCGGCGATGGCAGTTTGGGAGAAGGCGGAATGCCGGGGATGCCCGGTATGCCTCCGACCTCCGCCTTGCCAAGACCGACGGGACCAGGCAACAAGAAGAAAACTGGCAAAGCCGTCCGCAAAGAAAGAAAGAAACAAAAGGCCAGAAGCGGAAGGAGGTAACCCTCTTATGCAAACAAGACGCACTGTTCATCTCAAGAAAAGTGTGACCCAGGCGCTTCTTGGGGGACTTATCACCGCCCTCATGCTGCTTACCGCAGCCTGCGGCGGCGACCCACACGCGCAACAACAAGCTACCCAGGGCAGGGACCAGCTCGATAAGGCGGTCCGGCATGCCGTCACTATTGGCGTGCCCGCTGCCTCGCTGCAACCTGTGCAGAGACAGGAGCAGACGCTCAACAGCACCAGCGCTCCCTTCTCTCTGTTTAGTGACCAGGCAGCGACGGACTATTATAATCATCAGGCATCACAATATCAACAATTGCAACAGCAGACTCAGACTATTATTACCACTGCTACCAATCAGTTTCAGACGCAAGCCCAGCACGATATGCAGAATTTCCAGGATGCCCTCACGGCCCAGCGCACAAAGGGCAAAGGTAATATTCAAGCTTTCGCTGATCAGTATAGCCATGATCAGTCTCTGCTGTCCACAGCCCAATATCCTAAAGATTATGCGGTAATTAGTAAGGAAGCTGCTACCTATACTCAGGCCCTGGACCTGCTGCCGGTGACGTATAACCAGCTCAATACGTTCCATACAACCATCACCCAGATGCAGAAGGCTCACATCGATGTGAGCGCGATGCAGACGCAGTACCAGGATGATATGCAGTCCTTCAATGTCGCTGTCATGCCGGCGGATTTCCAGAACCTGGGTATCCTGCTAAATGCCCAGTACCAGCAGGCGGTGGTCAGCTCTATCCAGTCGCTGCCATACGTGGGCAGCGCCAAGCTGAATCAGTTCCAGACACAATTGGCCCAACTTAAAACCTACGGCATGAATGGCAGCGCCTACCAGAAACGCTACGACGCGGACCGGGCGGCCATGAGCAAGGCCACCACCATTCACGAGTACCTGGTCGTTTCGCAGCAGATCGATACCGATATGTCTGCCATGCACGCTGACCTGGTGCAGGGTGAGTCGTACTACATGGTGAAGCAGATCGACCGCCAGGCCAAGGACTGGGGTAACGCGCATCTCTACCATGACAAGTTCGATAACCACAACTACATCGTCGATTCTGGCTACAGCCTGGATGGTATCGGCTACTGGCTGAACCGCGAGCTTGGCTGGACATATACGACCCAGGACTACCAGGCTGTGATCGATGAAGAGAACAACCAACTCTTCAATCTGAGCATGTTTGAGCAGGACTATAGCGATACAACCCCCTACAATCAGGTACACGCGACCGATACGGCGATGTTCGATCACTACAAACTGCATAAGGGACAGGTTATCGTCGTCTCGCTGGCGGAGCAGGCGCTACGCCTGTACCAGGACGGCAAACTGGTCTCGTCCTTCCATGTGACTACCGGTCGCGTGGAGCGTCCCTCGCTGCCCGGCGTCTGGACGGTGCAGGACCGCAAGTCCCCCACGGAGTTTAAGTCCAGCGATCCCCCAGGTTCGCCATACTATTATCCCCCGACGTTTATTAACTACGGGATCAACTATCACTGGGGCGGATTCTTCATCCACGACTCCCCCTGGCGCTTTGACTATGGTCCTCACACACAGTTCCCGCACGCTGATTCTAGCGGTGACGTATCCTTCTCCTTCAATGGAAGTCACGGCTGTATCAATATGCAGTTGAGTCAGGCTGGCTGGCTCTACACCCAT
>JBDTHH010000457.1:0-4257 GCA_039937055.1 Ktedonobacteraceae bacterium
CCGGGACGGCGAGGCAAGCCACGCGCTACGGGACAAGGGCGAGGCAATATCGGCGGGCATTGTTGGCGGGCAAGGGGAGCCAAAGAGGAGCCGAAGCCATCGTCCCTACGGCAAGAAGCCCAGGAAAGGAGTAGATACGCTCATGCAACGTTCACTGAAATGGTGGTCAGGGCTACAGGCCCGCATGACGTTTTCCTATGTGTGGGTAACAGTGGCATCTGTGCTTTTCCTGGAACTCCTGGTGTTTGCGGTCATTTCTTACAATGTTACGTCTGAAATCGATCCAGCCAAGTTTCCCCAAAAAGTGAAATATACGGCACAGATGTATGCACAAGAAGTTTCTTCTTTTTCGGAACGGGTACCGCTTGGACCTCATTTTCCATTTGTACCTGCATATCCCTATACAAACACCTATAATCTTAACTCATCAGAATCTCTGTATATATACTATAAAACCGATAGATCTAATGATAGTAATTCCACTGCATTCGCTCTGGTGATCACGCCAGATATGCATATTGCTGCCAGTTCTTATCCTTCGTACTATGCTGAAGGAGCGTCTGTAGCCAGGGTGCTGCCGAATCAGGCCGGCGCGATTGCGCGTGCTTTAGCAGGGACTTCCAGCAATGGGAGCATAAAAGGTGGGCAGGGAATGTATGCGGTAGAGACTATCTGGAATAAGAAGCATGTACCGATTGGGGCAGTGTATATTCAGGCATTTCCAACAGGGCCTGGGTCTCCTGCAGTATGGTTAGCCGAGTTGGCGGGCGCCGTGGCTCTCGTGGGCAGCGGCATCATTCTGCTGGTGGTGACCGTGCCTATAGGGGGGCTTTTTGGCATCATCACCACGCGTGGGCTGGTGAGCCGCCTGCGCAATCTGGTGAGCGCCACCACGCTCTTCGCGAATGGGAACTATGCCCAGCGGGTACGGGTCACACGCAGGGACGAGGTGGGTCAGTTGGAGGAGCAATTCAACCGTATGGCGGAGCAGCTTGTAACGAGCATCGCCAGGCGCCAGGAGCTGGCCGAGCAGAACGCGCGCCTGGCCGAGCGCTCGCGTATCTCGCGCGAACTCCACGACGCTATCTCGCAGGATCTCTTCTCGCTCAGCATGCTGGCGGGTGGGTTGCAAAGCGCGCTGCCTCCTGACTCGACTCTGCAACCACGCGCCGCGCTGCTGGAGCAGACCACCACGACGATGATTCGCGAGATGCGCGCCCTGCTGCTCGAACTGCGCCCAAGTCAGCTTGAGCGTCTGAGTCTCCCGGAGGCGCTGGAAGATATCGCCCTGGCCTACAGCCAGCGACTCGGCATTACGGTGACGACGGCTATTAGCGAGGTCGCATTGAGCGCGAAGGCGGAGCACGTACTGCTGCGCATCACCCAGGAGGCGCTCACCAACGCTATCCGTCATGGAAACGCCAGCAGCATCAATCTTTCCCTGGCCCTTCAAGAAAACGTGATCGTGTTACGTGTGACCGATAACGGCAAGGGCTGTGACCCGCGTGAGAGCCAGGCGCAGCATGGCCTGGGCCTGCGCTTAATGCAGGAGCGCGTCCAGGAGCTGCAAGGCACCTTCGAACTCGAATCGGCGCCAGACCAGGGCACAAGTGTATCCATCTATCTACCACGGGAGCAAGCATATAATGCGCGTGTTGATTGTTGATGACCATACAGTAGTCAGGCAGGGGCTGCGTTTTCTCTTAGAGCAACAGCCGGATATCACCGTCGTGGGCGAGAGCGGAGACGGCGAGCAGGCCGTGGCCCTGGTGAGCGAGCTGTTGCCCGATGTTGTGCTGCTCGACCTGCTGATGCCCAGGATGGACGGGGTAGCGGCGGTGCGCGAGATCAAACGCATCACGCCTACCACGAAGATCATCATTTTAACCTCGTACTACGAGGACGATCAGATCTTTAGCGTCATCAAGGCTGGCGCGCTCTCATACCTGCTCAAGGATACCAGTTCGCAAGAGTTGGTGGCGGCCGTGCGCGCGGCGGATCGTGGCGAGAGCGTGTTGCACCCCATGGTAGCCGCGCGCGTGCTGCGTGAGATGCAGCAGCAGTCCCCGCTGGACGAACTGACGCGGCGCGAACTGGATGTCCTGACGCTGATCGCGCGTGGTCGCTCGAACCACGAGATCGCCCTGGCGCTCTCCATCGGCGAGCAGACCGTCAAGACGCACGTCTCCAATATTCTCTCGAAGCTCCACCTGGCGGATCGCACGCAGGCGGCGATCTATGCGCTGCAGAAACGCCTGGTGCCTCTGAAAGAGGCCCTCGATAGCTAATGCAGAATCATGAAAGACTCGCGAATGATAGCGAGCAGGTGGCTGGTGATCAGCCAGCCACCTGCCAGGCTCGCTGCCAGCCCGATATAGATGGCCGCGATCAGGATGCGCCGGGAAGGTGGTAGGGGGTCACCCTGGAAGATGGCGGGCTTAAGGAAGCTGTAGATGGTCAGGCTAACGCCTGAGATTATCATGAGGAGCGTGATGAGGTCCAGGATGATCGCTATTGGTGACGAGAGATTGCTGAAGGTCTTGAGGACGAATAGACTGCTGAGACTGAGCAGGATACCGGGGAGCCAGAGCCAGCGCGAGATCACTGCCACCACGCGTCCACCATCGAGGGGATTGAGGGGCAGGAGATTGGCCAGATTGAAGATAAAGCCCACGAGGGCCAGCGTGAGCCAGAACGGTCCCTGGCCAAACACGAAGCAGAGCGACGGATGAAGCGCATCGATGCCACGAAAGACAGACTGCCCGCAATCGTGGAAGCTGCTGTACCAGGCCATAGCGTAGCAGAAAAGCGCGCCAACGCCACCCAGGAAGGGGCCGGCCAGCGCGACAAGCGCGATATCCTCGCCTTTACGCATACGCCCCATCGTGACAAATGCGCCCAGCAGTGGCACGAAAAAGGGGCCTCTGGCTGGGATGTGTCGCAGGCGCAGAGCGATCATATGTCCCAACTCATGAACAAAAATGAGTAGGAGCAGCCCTATTGCCATCTTCCATGAGCGTAGTACCAGGACCAGCGCGATAAGACTCACGAGCGCCGAAGCCCAGGGCAGTATGTGCAGGCTAACGGCGCGCCACCTGGCGCTCGGCTGCTGCCCCACCGGTACTTCTAGCGTGGCAAGTACCGGCAGCGCCGGGGTATTAAGCGCGGTTGTGGGCGTAGATTCGGGTGTATTCTGTGACACCTGGTTCTCTCTGCTTCTAGCGGTTGGTTATACCTACGAGCGATTCAGTGCCGGGAACACCTCGTTGACCAGTAATTCGAGCGTGGTAGGCTTTGGGAAGCCGATGGCGCTGAGCATAAAATAATCGACGCCCAGGTCGGTAAAGGCGCGCATCTGTTCGATGACCTGCTCAGGAGTGCCCAGGAAGCCGGACCATGGCTGGGTAAGTTTCTGCTTAAAATCATCTACCGCGGCCTGCGTGGGGGCACAGAAGCAGCCGCCGAACCAGGTACGGCGGAGCGTGGCCGGGTCGCGCCCGACCTCGGCGCAGGCTTTTTCGCATTCTGGTACCTGCTCGCGGTACGTATCAATCGTTGTCCAGGAGACGTTCCACCAGTCGGAGTGGCGCGCGACCAGGCGCAGCATGCGCGGCTTCGCCCCGCCGACCATAATCGTTGGCAGCGGGTCGGGCTTCGGCTCGCACCAGGCGTTCTCGACGCGATAATGCTTGCCCTGCACAGTTGCGCGTTCGTCGCGCCAGAGCGCCTTGATGATCTGGAGTGTCTCGTCGAGTTCTTCCACGCGGGTGCCGGCGGAAGGGAAATCGTAGCCATAGGCCGTATACTCGTCCTCTTTCCAGCCGGCGCCAAGACCCAGAATGAAGCGGCCGCCGCTCAAAAACTGGAGCGTCGCGGCCATCTTGGCCAGCAGGGCGGGATTGCGGAACGACTGGCAGAGGACGGCGTGCCCATACATGAATTGCGGATAGAGCGCGGCCAGATACGTGATGGCCGTCCAGCCCTCCAACAGGGCGCTGTCGTCGAACTGGGTATGATCGACGAACCAGATTGAGTCGGCATGTCCCTTCACCAGTTCAAAGCCTTGTTGCAAGTTCGCGAGGTAGGTGGCGCTCTGCATCCCGCTTTTGGGACCGGCGGGCAACGCCCAGCCAAATTGAATACGGTTCATACAAATCCCTTCGGCTAGTAGTAGCAATCCTGGGTCGTGTAGCATGTTGTCCTATTGTAGCACATGGGGAAGGACACGGAAGGATATCCCGTAGCGCGTGGCTTGCC
>JBDTHH010000458.1:0-10484 GCA_039937055.1 Ktedonobacteraceae bacterium
CATTATGTACCCGCCAGGGGCAGCTTCAACGTGAAGATACTGCCCTTGCCGGGTGTGCTCTCGACCTCGATGGAGCCTTGATGCTCTTGCACAATGCTGCGCGCGATCGCCAGGCCCAACCCGCTGCCACCTCGATCGCGGTTGCGCGCAGGGTCGGCGCGATAGAAACGCTCGAAGATGTGCGGCAGGTCCTCTGGCGTGATGCCGGGTCCTGTGTCACTGACCGTGACGATGGCATCGCCCTTGCTTGTAGTCAATGAAAGTGCCACGTTTCCCTCGTGTGGCGTGTATTTGAGGGCGTTATCCAGCAAGGCTACCAGCGTTTGCTTCAGTTGATCGGAGTCGCCGCTCACTTTCGCTGGCGCGATATGGTGCAGCGTGAGCCGTGGTCTCTGCCGACCGCTATCCTTGTCTTGTGCGGTTTCATCATCTGCCACGGGCCGGTACTGGCGGAAGACTTCGAGCAGCAGGCTATCCAGGTCTATTTGTCGCGCCTGCTTCTTAGATTTCGTATAGCCATACATCTTAAGATCATCGTGTGCCACGCTATTCGTGCTATCTCCATCATTGATCAGTTGCCCTGCCTCGTCGCTACGTGCCAGTGTCAGGAGATCGTTCACCAGGCGACCTATGCGGTCGGCTTCCGCGCGCGCATCGTCGAGAGCTGCCAGTGTCTCGTTGGTGGGGAGGTCGGGGGCCTTCACCAGCAGGTCAAGGTTGCAGCGAATGGAGGTGATGGGCGCGCGCAGTTCGTGCGATGCGTCGGCGACGAAACGTTGCTGGCGCTGGTAGACCTCCTCCAGGTTGGCCAGCATCCTGTTGAAGGTCCTAGCAAGCGTGGCAAGCTCATCCCAACCTGGCTTCGCTGCGATAGGTACGCGCCGCGTAAAGTCCCGCGAGTCGCTGATGCGTTGCGCCGTCCTGGTGATGCGCTGTACGGTGCTCAGCACGCCGCGACTGATGAGCCAGCCGCCGAGCAGCGCGAAGACGAGCACCAGGGCGGTGCCTTGCACGAGTACACGTCGCAGGTCGGCCAGCGATTGCTGGATATCGCTCTCCGAATGTGCCGTCTGGATGTAGTGGATGGTATTCGCGCTTCCCTGGCTGGAGTTGCTGCACATAGATTGGTCATTGACCAGCGTGAATACGCGCACTGGCTGATTCTTATAGGTAACCACACTATACACTCCATCCGCGCCTGCGCCGGCTTGATAACGTTTGAAAGCGCTCTGAATCGCCGCCTGGTCCCAGGGAGCGGGGCTATTGGCCAGGGAATCAGGCACAACCGACGTACCATCAGGCAGGGGCACCGACGTGGTTGCCAGCAAGTTCAGTTTGCTGTCCAGCACTTCGATAGCGACACCGCCTGTACCCAGACCATCAACGCTGGGGAGCGCATAAGGCGCTGTTGGGGAGAAGGGCGTGGGATTGGTGAAAGTCCCAGGGCACAGCAGTAACTTTCCAAACCTGACGCTCTCGGCCCGGCTCTTGAGTGTGTTGTCTAAATCCTGGTAGGCGCGTTGCTGCGCCTGACCATAGACAGCCTGCCCGAAGAACAGCAGGGCCAGGGCCAGCAGGAAGGTATAGAAGAGCGTGAAGCGCAGTTGCAGGGGTATAAACATGGATGACACTCCTCCTTCTTGCTTCACGCGGCGAGGCGCAGCGCGTAGCCAGCCCCGCGTACCGTCTGAATGAGCCGTGGCTCTCCGCCCTGCTCCAGTTTGCTGCGCAGGTGGCCGATGTAGACCTCAAGCACATTGGGGCCGCCCTCGAAATCCTGCCCCCACACCCGGTCCATCAGGATGCCGCGTGTGAGCACGGCACGCGGGTTGCGCAGGAACAGTGCCAGCAGTTCGTACTCGGTGGTGCTCAGGTCGATGTTGCGGCTGCCACGGCGTGCCTGGCGCGTGGCGGTGTCGAGTTCTAGATCTTCGAAGCGCAGCACCTCGCGACTGATATCCCCCGGCGTATAGCGCCGCAGTAGAGCCTTGATGCGCGCCAGCAGTTCTTCAAGCGCGAAGGGCTTCACCAGGTAGTCATCGGCCCCGGTCTCCAGGCCGGCCACGCGGTCGCTCACGGCATCGCGGGCGGTGAGCATAAGCACAGCCACGCTATCGCCGGCAGCCCGCAGTCGCTGGCAGACCTGCAAGCCGTCGATACCGGGCAATGTCACGTCCAGGATCACCAGGTCCGGTACTCTGGTGCGCGTGAACTCCAGGGCGCTCGCGCCATCCTGCGCCGTAGATACCTGGTATCCCTCGTAAGCCAGCGTGCGGCGTAGGGTGCTGACGAGGCGGCTGTCGTCATCGACGATCAAAATGTGTGTGTTCATGCCCGCTCCTCGCTTCCTACTACGCTGTCAAACTTCATGGTCCAAGCCGGAGCATGGTGCCCGCAGGGGGCGACACTACACATACAGCCGTTGCTTGAAGCTTACAGCGTACTACGCGCCTGCTGCTTCCAGAACGCAGGCTACTTGAACCCGTAAGCTGTGATATGTCCATTCATATCTACTGCGTATACATGCCCGTTGACAATCAATGGACTTTGCCAGTGCAATTCACCGATTGAGCCTCCGGCCGACCGCAGTGCGCTGCTCCAGAGGATCGTGCCTGTAGTCGGCGCCAGGGCATACAGCACCTGGTTCCCTTGCACAAAGAGGACGCCGTTGGCTATAAACGGCGAACTGCCCTTCACCTTGTTCTGATAGACCAGTTGCAACCTGCTCACGCCATTGCTGGTCACGACCTTGAAGGCCGAGAAGCCACAGTCGTTGGCTACAAATACCCAGGTCATCCCCGCGGGATCGTTCCAGACAGCGGGCTGCGTAAGCACGGCGCATCCCTGCGGCAAATCGACCGCCTGCACCTCGCCGCCGACATGGTTGGGGCCGCCCCTACCGGAAAGATTCTGGCGGTTGAGCAGTCGCAGCTTTACATCTTTGCCTGCCTGCACTGCCAGGTAGGGTGTGCGGCTGCCGTTCTGTCTGGGGAGCAGAGCTGGTGAGGCGCTGCCAAGGTCGGCATCTTGCGCATCAAGCTGCATATAGTTATTGGGTGTATAGGTATCGATCAGCCTGCTCAGGTCGGGACTCAGTTCAAGCACGCTATCGCCGTAATCATGCCCGCCGGTATTGGCGTCAAACGGCCCGTTCCCGGTGGCAATAAAGACATTGCCTGTCACCGGATCGATCACCGCCCCCGCGCGTGACCACACGGCGGAGCGCAGAGCCGCACAGTAGTTTGGCGCTGTGGGTACATTGTTGAGGAGTTGGCGCACCGTGGCGCATAAGGTATTGAAGACGGTGGTTCGGCCTGTGGTGAGGTTGACGGCTACCACATGCCCCTGGTAGTGTCCAGCATCGCCGACATAGCCGCCGATGCCCATATAGAAGTAGCCATTGCTGATATTGATGGCCGTCCCGCCCTTTTCATCCTGCGTCATCAGCGTCATCGTGGCGGGCCAGCCGCTACCTGTGACCTCGGCCCCTGAGCCAACGGCGTAGCGATGGACCTTTCCATCGAGGCCGTAGCTATACACGAAGCGGCCGGATGGATCGAGGGCGGGAGAGCTATTGGTGATCTTCGGCCCGCTGCTATCGCGTCGCCAGACGGTCTGCCCCGTCGCGGCGTCGAGCGCCAGCAGGCTGCCGGATTTCGTGGTCACAAAGAGCAGCGTTCTCGTCCCGCCGGCGGTATTGATGTCCGGCTGTTCAACGAGCGAGCTATCCGCGACATCCGGCAGTGTTTGTTGCCACAGCCGTGTAAGCTGGCCCACGTTGCCCCGTGAAATAATGTGCTCGGACGTGTTCACACCGCTGCGCGCGCCGCCCCCGTTAAAGGAGGGCCACGCGACGAGCGACGTGGTTGTGGGCGTGGGTGTATCTTGCTGTGGAACGTTCACAGTCACGGCGGGCGCGTGCGTGGGTGTTTGGGTACTTGTCGTGGAGCCTGGGCCCCCGCCACAGGCCGCGACCAGGAGTGTGAGGAACAGAGACGCGATGAAACGCGCCCCTGTTCCCCAGGTGTGCTTCCGCTTTAACTGCTGATCCATTCAATCCCCCAGGGTGCCTGCGCAGGACTCTTTGTGACCTGCCGCACTTGTCCAGCAGCGGCATCAATCAGCGTGATGCCCGTCGTCGGGTCAACCGCGTAGAGCGTGCGACCGTCGGCGCTGATGGCTACCCCTGTGAAGGTCTGCTGCGTCAGGTAATGAGCACGCACGTTGAGCGTAGCAGTATCGATGACCCAGATACCGCGCTCTCCTGCGACGTAGAGCGTCTTCTGGTCAGGGGAGAGGACCGCGCCGTTGTGCAGCATACGCGTTCTGTCGCTGCTGGTGGTGACAACATTGCCAGGGTTAAATCTGCCTGTAGTGGCGATATTGATATCGAAAACGGTGCTTTGATTGTGGTCCAGGCCGATTTTAACGGCTGTTCCCAGCGCCGCGTTGGCTGCATAGAGCGTCGTGCCATCGGCGGATAGTGCCAGCGTGTAGTAGTGGAGCAGGCTGGCCGAGTGTCCGACCGGCAGATCAAGGCAGCGCGCCAGCGGTGGGCCACCTGGCTCATTGTATAGTGGCAGGATATGCACAAAGGCCTTATTGATGGCCGTGTTGATGTACAGCGTGTACGCAAATGAGCCATCTGCGGCCATCTGCCGCGTCAAGGCCGTGCCCTGCATCTTCTCGTTGATCTCGGTTTTATCAACAATGGTACCGGGAAGGATCTGCCCCGCTTGTGCATCGAACGCGCGTACATCGTAGTGTTCGCTGCCACTGTTGGGGTACTGCAGGAGATAGATCATGCCTCCGTTGGCGGCGATGGCGTCGAGCGCGAAGGTACCCGCCAGGTGAAATGTCTTGACCAGCTTTGCCGCCTGTGTATCGACGAGCGCGATCGTGGTCGCATCGCTGGCGGTTCCCTGTTGGCGCAGGGCCAGCCAGCGTCCATCGGGCGAGGATACCGGGGTGGCATAGCCTCTTTCGCTTGTTGAGTAGCTGCCGGGAATGCTGAACGTGCGTATGCTGCGTCCAGATTGCGTGTCAAAGATCGCGATGGTCGTGTGGCCACCTTGCGCCGTAGCTGTATAGATACGCTGGTGATCGAACGACATCAGGCCTGCCGGCAGTGTGACAAGCGCGCCCGGATGCGCGCTCTCAGGTTGGAACGCGACAATACGCTGGTTACCGGTAGTGCTGGCGCCCGGCGGCGTGTAGCCATCGAGTACATAGAGCCTTGCAGACCCATGCTGTGTCGTGCCAGGCTGCGGGTTCCCGCTTGATACATTGTTTGCGCCACAAGCAGATAGCAGAGTAAGTAGCATGCACAGCATCGCTGCCAGCCAGAGAATCACCTTCTTTCGCATAGCCATTGTCTCCTTCGCATGGGCGCATGCATGCACTACACATGCGCCTATCATATCATAGGTATCGTAAGAAAGTTATAATGCGAAGGCCTGAAATGGGAGTAAAGTCTTCCTGAATCCTGGCTGAAATATGAGCCGGCCACATGCATGCTGGATCGTTGAGAGCGCGATATCTCTCTTTCGACACGAGCATGCACGCGACCGGCACCTGAATATCTATGCCGAACGCGCTAGTCTTCGTTAGATCCGACCAGACGGCGTACAATGATCAGGGTGATGGCGGCGGCGACCAGAATGACGGGGATGAGCAGCTTAATGTTCAGCCCTTTCTTCTCTTCTACCTCCTCCGGTTGGTCAACGATCTCAATCTTCTTGGCGCGAACCTCGTTTGTTGTTGTTGCCATGACAGGTGCATCCTTTCAGTGTAGTCTGGCATTCCGTTGTGGTAATGCCGGAAAATAGCATGGTAAGTCAGGTTTCATCAGCACAGGCGAGCTGTTTTATACTGATGTGCCTCTACATACCATTATACTTGTAGGCCTACATGTCTGAAATTATGCGCCGGGCGTCACGATGAGCTTGCCAAATTGCTGGCGCTGCTCCATCATCTGCTGGACCTCGCCCAACTTTTCGAGCGGATAGGTACCATGCACAACGGGCTGTATCTGGCCCATAGCTACCAGCTTGAGGATATTTGCCAGATCGTGGCGCGTGCCGCCGTAGGAGCCGATAATGGCGATCTCCTTGGCGAAGAGCGTCCAGAGATTGACCTTCCCCTCGTTGCCGGTCGTCGCGCCGCAGGTCACCAGGCGCCCCCGGCGCGCCAGGCAGGCCACGCTCTTCTCCCATGTCTGCTCGCCGATGTGTTCGACGACGACATCGACGCCGCGCTTGCCGGTGATGCGCCGCACCTCCTGCAAGAAGTCCTGCTCGTTGTAGTTGATGACCTCGTCGGCTCCCAGCTTACGCGCCCGTTCCAGCTTCTCGGCTGACCCGGCGGTGGCAATCACACGCGCGCCATTGAGCCTGGCGATCTGGATGGCCGCGCTGCCAATGCCGCTCCCGGCGGCATGCACCAGCACATCCTGGCCCGGCTGCAGCGGTGCGCGCACGACGAGCATATGCCAGGCGGTAATCGTCGCCAGGCTGACGGCGGCGGCTGAGACGAAGTCCAGGCCTTTGGGCAGAGCCACCACGCTGGACGCCGGCACGCTCACGTACTCGGCAAACCCCCCCTGGCTACCCAGGCCGATGATATCTGCCTTCAGGCAGAGCACCTCTTCACCCGCGCGGCAGAACTCGCACTGCCCGCAAAACAGGTAGGGCGCCACGGCCACTGCCTGCCCGGCGCTCAATCCGCTGACCGCCTCGCCAAGCGCCTCGATCTCGCCGGCGATCTCTGAGCCGGCAATATGTGGCATGGGCGCCACTTTGGTGCGACCGGCGCGTGAATAGGTATCCAGGCGGTTCGCGCCGCAGGCACGTACTTTGATGACCACGTCGGTCGGGCCAGGAGTGGGCTTTGGCATCTCTTCGACACGCAGAACGTCTATGTCTCCATGCTCGTGAAATACAGCAGCTTTCATCGGTCCTCCAAAAAATAATCTGAAACACACTCTTGTATTGTATGTAATGGGCGAGGGCTATGTAAAGGATGCTTGAACACTGTCTCCCTAAATGCGAGACTGATCGGGGAGTTCCTGCTTCGTGTGGTGCAGGCCTTCGGGACAATGGATCTCTTGAATACTGTGCATCACCCTGGCCAGTGAGTCGTCGAGCGGCTGGGAGGTATCGATGATACAGCCACCATCATCGAAGTGCTCAAAGCGAGGTTGCCAGCGCTCCCACTCCTCCCACGAGGTGATCTGGAAGGCGGAGACCTGGCCCTTGCGCCCCTCTAAGCGGCGTTTCTGTACTTCGGGGGGACACTGGCAATGGACCACCAGTATAGGCGTGTGGAAGATGCTGGCTAACTCCTGCGCTTGCTCGTATGTTCTGCGATAGGTGAGCGGTGTGTCCAGTACAACGCTCAGCCCAAGCTCCAGTTGCTCGCGCGCCAGGGCAAACAGCAACTCATAGGAAAACTGCCCAACCGTGGGCAGTTTTCCAAATATATCCACCGCCATCTGGCGTATAATATCCCTGTCGAGTAAGGGTGCATGCAAGGCCGTTGCGATTGCGCGCGCGATAGTACTCTTGCCTGTACCCGGATAGCCCCTCATGACGATAAAGGTACTTGCAGTATGCGTATTCATAGCTTCTCTTGTGTGCCGCTTGTTTTGCTGCGATGGTGCTCTCTGCCGCATAGAAGTCTGCGCCTTGAGACTTTTACCTGCCCGACACGCTCAGGATACACGGCCTATCCAGTATAACTACATTTTTGGTCGTTGTCCAGAATTCTTAACGCCCGCGAACTTGACGATCTGGCATGATAGCGCTATCATCCGTGACGAACTGATTTTGTTCTGGCAAAGGTGTGTTGTTATGATGAACAAGTTGCGGGGGCGCAGTCTGGCGCACCCCGGCTGTTTGATAGGCGTGACTATCGGTCTCACGCTTGGCATTGTGCTTGCAGGTATCCTGGCGGCGGCGTTCAATGTGCCCCTGAATATCCTCCTTCTCGTCTGGTTCGGCCTGGCGGTTGTGTTAGGGGCGGCCGGCTGGGTTATTGGTACCCGCCTCACCAGTCGCTTTCCTCCTTTAGAAGAGGAACATCCAGAAGCCTGAATGCATTCTCATTGCACAAAATACCTCGTCTGCATATGAATACATTCTTTGTACATACCAGAAACCTATCTCTCTCCAGATATGCGCAAACAATGTACCGGGTGTAGTTCATTTTTTTGCAAACTCAGCCTGTAAGCGATACCCCTCTTTGGAAAACGCCCGCCGTCCCCAGCGTTTCTGCGCCTCGGTGCGGCCCTTGGCGGCCGGCACGGGGGCAGGAGGTGGGGCTGGCAACAGGGTTCGCAAGACGGCCAGAGGCAGGCGGAGGAGTTCTTGGCGCAAGCGAGTCCGGACGCGTGCCATGGCGGCTTCCTGTCGGGTCTGCCTACGCTCAAGGCGGCGGGTCTGCCAGCTCGCACGGATCTGCGTCCAGCCTTCCTGCCAGCGGTCACTGCACAGGGTGGTGCGCAGGGCCAGCATCGGATTGACGTGCTGGCGGTCCCAATGCATCCCCGCTCCTTTGAGACGAGCTTGCACCACCAGCGTGTTGCCACTTTCGGCCATCCCTGAGCCAATGGGCCAGCCAGCTTGCTGATAGACGGGATACTGCATCTGGGCTTCCCGCTTGTGCAGATAGTTCAGCTTCTCTTCCATCCCGGGAGCAGGAAACTGGGTACAGAGCTGCTCAAGAGCGGCCAAGACCGAGGACGGTCCTTGCGCCTTGAGTGTGTGCAGGTACTCAGTGAGCCACGACGCAGAGAGGGACGCGCCGTGAGTGCGAGCCACTTCCCCGATCTCACTGATGGACTGAGCGGCATGTGCAAAATCCAGGATGCGCACGGCATCGGCTCGCTGGCCTTGCACAAAGTGCTCAATCCACTCTGCCCCATCCTGCAGGGCGGCGACCTGCTCGGCCCGATCGATGCCGCGGCGACGGATCTCCCCGCACGCCAGATCCCCAAACGTTTCGGCATCCGTCAAACGGGCACAATACGAGAGGTGCTCACAATGGCCCGGACTGGGCTGCTTCTCCGTCTGCTGAGCCACGTGCCCGATGGTCACCATTTTGACCTCAGCCCACTCCTTGGACCGCAGCGGGACCAGCACGCCATCGGTGGCCATGGCCAGACGAGCAGGCACCTCCCCCGCAGGCGAGCTCTCTGCCAAAGGATGGGCCTGCTGATCTTGCCAGGGCTGCACGCAGGCTCCTGCCTGTTCGGTCAGTCGTCGCACCCGACTTGGGCTCACCTTCACCCCCAAGAGAGTGTCCAGGTGCGTAGCGGCCTGCGCAAAGGGGACAATGGCTCCGAGCAGCACCAGGGCTTGATGGGCATGGGGAGTTACACCACTGCTGGGCAGGTCTCACTCCTCATCCAGGGGGGAAAAACCCGCTTCCACATTGCGGGCAGGTTCCATAGCTGCGCAGGAGCCTCACGTCTGTTCCCCCCTGCGTGGCCAGGCGGCGTTCGTGCTGTCCTCGGGCCTGCAACGGACTTCCACACTGCGGACAGCGCGGTCGTTGCCCAGAATCCTGCCCACTCCACTGCCGCTTCTCACTCTGCTGGGCCAGATCTGCCAGCATCTGGGATCGCACTCCTGAGAGCCGTCCATCCAGTTCGTCTTCGATCTCTTTGAACGTGGCTCGCGGGTGCTCCTTGCGCCACGTTTCCATCTCCTGAAACACGCTCTCGCTCAGAAGACGCCATACCTGCGTGAGGGGGGTCTTTTCCATGGGGTCACCTCCTGCTTTGACTCCTATTCCTGTGCTCCTTCTCATACCATCTCTTGCTCTGCTGAGTCGCCCAATTCTTGAGCTTGCAAAAATATGAACTGCACCCCAATGTACCTTTGCTACTGGCGTTTTGCGTCAAAATATGCTATATTCTATCTTGCATCGGCAATATATCCATGTGCATCACCAGATTGCCGGTGTGAAGAGCATAGTGGCTCCTGGGCGATGGCGCGCGTTCTCTGTAGATGCCGTATCGTCGTGGATTCTCCAACGCCGCTGACCACCAGATACGGGTTCCCCCCTAGTGTGCTGTTTTACATTGTGTTCGTGAGCAATCGTACCTCGATCAGCACGAACCAGGAGGAGACCTCATGTCAAAAAACGAATTCTTTCAGCCAGTCTCGGTGGATTTTGCCCCCCAGGGTAGCCGTTGCGAATGGTGCGGGAAGCCTGCCGAGCAGCAGTTAACAGCTATCGGCGGGAAATCTCATAATGATAGCGGGCTTTTCTGCCGCGCGTGTGGAGAGAAATTTACGCAGGCTATCACGGTGCCGGCCTCGGTCGCGCCCCAGGAATACCAGCAGTAAGATTGTGTGAGGGATAGAGGAGGTAGAGGGTAGCAGGGGTAGGGGCGCGGTTTACAAGCCCGCGTAGGCCTACGCGGGCTTGTAAACCGCGCCCCTACCCCTGCTACCCTCTACCTCCTCTATCCCTCACAC
>JBDTHH010000459.1:0-3813 GCA_039937055.1 Ktedonobacteraceae bacterium
CCAGCCGTGCTGGCTATCTATAAACGTGCTGGCCTGAGGGACAGGCGTCAGTGGTGTGCCGACATTCCAGGTCGCGCCGCCATCGTGCGTGACATAGACGGCAAAACCATCGTGGGCGCCAGTGAAAGGCATGAACCCGATTACCGTCAGTATGCCATCGTTCGCATTGAAGAATTGCGGCACAGAGAGCGAGAGTTGACCGTCTCCAACGTGCCGGGGCAGTGGCAACGTTTGCGAGCGCCAGGTGCGGCCGCCGTCGTGTGTGACGTAGAACCAGGCGCGATTGTTCGCGTATGTTGTGCCGCTGATATACCCTGTGGAGGTATCAGGGAAGCCGACGCCCGATTTCAGGCCGCCGAACGGAAGCTGGTTGGTTGATGAGGGACCCGTTGGTAGCGCAGTTGAGAGCAGGCTCCAGGTCGCGCCCCCATCGCTGGTGCGCAGGATAGCCGCTTCCATCGAGCCTGCCGCCGCCCCCATCCCAACCATGATCCACCCATGCTGGGCATCAAGGAAGGTAATCTGAGAGCCTGTGACGTTGTACTGATTACCAAAGTCAACGGTTGTACTCTGCCACGTCTGCCCGGCGTCGGTTGTGCGGAACACCTGGAGTTGTGACTGGGTGCCTACGGGGACCGCGCTCCACGCGTGGGTGGCGTCAAGGAACTCGGTTGAGAACTGGAACAGCGATTGTTTGGGGTACTTTGGCGTCACATCTGTCCAGGTGGCCGCCCCATCAACTGTATGCAGGATGCTCTTCTGAAGGGTCTCGGCCCAGCCGCTGTGCGCGTCGAGCATCTGGATGCTCGTGATGTCCTGGTGCGGTCCCAACTTTGGAGTGGGTGTGGGCAATGGCCTGGTCGCTGTCGCTGTCGCTGGCTGCGAAGTAGCCGTCGCTGGTGCGCCTGTTGTACCGCTGTCTGGCTGGCCGCAACTGGTTAAGATGAGTAGCGCGCTGACCACAAGCGGCACCATAAACGCTATGCGCATAGTAGATTTTGATTGCGCGATTGTAAACATATTGTTTGCTTGTCTCCTCTCCTCGCCACAAGCGAGGTCCATCACCAGTAGGAACGTGGGAGCTATGCATATTTAGTGTAGGAATATCTATCAATAAAAGGTGCCTCTATTAAGAATAATGCAAGAGAAAGATAATATGTCCCGGTGATTTTGGAGCGGCGTGGCAAGCCACATAGGCGTGAACTTAAGACATAAACGAGCGTGAATCGGGCGAATCCGTAGGGCGTGGCTCGCTTCCTGACATCATGTCTTAAGTTCACGCCTATTGCTCTGTCAAGCTTCACTTGAGGGGTAAGGCGGTCCTCTTCCGCGTAGGGATCCGGCTTGCCGCATCCGTGTCAGGCATCCCTTGGGGTGCCGGTGGGGCCTCCTGCCAGGCCCAAGGGCCTGCTCCACGGATGCGGCAAGCCGGATCCCTACGCGGGACGGGAAATCACCCCTCAAGCACTATGAGGCAAGCCACGCCCTACGGAACGGTGAGGCTGTGGCGCGGATATTAATACGCTGATTTCGGCACAATGAAGCCTGGAAACTTCGCGTGGACCTGGGTCCAGGTGTGGCCGCCATCGACGGTCTTATACAGCACGGAGAACTGCGTATGCGTCCTGGCATCAGATGAGACGTTGAATACCCAACCAACCGTGGGTGAGACAAAATCGGGAGGTATCGCTGACTTGGGATCCAGATCATTACGAGACAAAAACTTTGTCCAGTGCTGCCCACCATCGCTAGTCTCATACAGCCTTATTACGCCGTTTTCCAGCGATGCAAACCACCAGTGCTGCATATCTACGGCGGTATATGATACTAAAGGCGAGTCAGCACTCCTCAAATTAGCTAGATGCACAAAAGATGTAGTGGTCCAGGTTGCCCCTCCATTATGTGTCGCATAGGTAGCGAGGCCGTGCGGAGACGTAAACTCAGCAGTGAACATGCCATCGTGAGTATTGAAAAATTGCGGTGGCCCTGCCTGAATGGGTGCATGATGCACAGCTTGTGGCAATGGCAGCGTGGCCTGGCCCCAGGTGAGTTCTTGCCATGTGAAACCGCCATCGCGCGTCTCGTAGAGCATAGCGGGACTGGTAGACAGGTTCCCTCTGCCACTGATCCAGCCGGTTGAGCCATTCACGAAACTCATCGCAGTGGTAGCGATGTTGTTGAATAGCGCGGCCTGGGCGGAATGCTTATTCAATACCTTGACCCATGTCTTGCCGCCATCGGTTGTCCGAAACAGGTCTGGTAGGCTAATTGATCCCCCAGTGACCATTTCTGTTGCTAGCAGCCAACCGTCATGTGCATTATTGAAGGTCATCTCACCGATTTCATTATCATTTATCTGGGGGGTTGTCTTCTGCCATGTCTTGCCACCATCGGTTGTATGGAAGATAAGCCATGTCGGC
Source organism: Ktedonobacteraceae bacterium (assembly GCA_039937055.1). Taxonomy (GTDB): domain Bacteria; phylum Chloroflexota; class Ktedonobacteria; order Ktedonobacterales; family Ktedonobacteraceae; genus JALYTT01. The sequence goes on from JBDTHH010000459.1 coordinate 2,421, forward strand.
GCTGGATCGGGGTTCCCTGATTGTGCATGATAGATAGTCATGACTGTCCACATGGTTGTGGCATTAAGAAAGACGCTTGCACTTCCTTCTCCCCCGGAAGCCCTCAGATTCACGAGATCTTGTGGCGTCATGTCCTGCCAGTGAATGCCGCCATCGGTCGTGCGCAGCACCTGACCTCCTTCGGCCAATGCCCAGCCAGTTGTTTCGTCGATCATATGCAGAAGGATAATGCTTGCCGGGTCGCGTTGAATGGGATGCATTTTGCCTGGTCCGCTGGTGCTGGTCCGGTGCGCCTGGCTGAGCACCAGGATGAGCGAGCCGACCAGCAGCGCGGCAACTACGATGGCTGCGAGCATGCTGACGCGTTGTTGCAGTGCTGTTCCCCACGCTACTCTGGGGGCCGTGTCGGTGGTCTGGAGATCTGTCATATCAAGTCTTCCTTGCTGTTGTGTTCTCTCCTGTAGGGGTATTCGCCTGTCATAGTTTCCGCTGGTCTCAGCAAGGAGACGCTCTCGGATACGCGTCAGGGAGCGGGCATCCGCGCCGCGCCGCTGGTAGAGGTGGTAGAGATCCTGCATGAGAGGCTGATCCTGCTCCTGTGCCTCTTTGGGCGTGTATTCATCGTGGCTTGGCATAACTCTGGCCTCCTTCCTGCTGAGTGTCGTAGATGGAACGCAGAAACGCGATGGTGCGCGAGAGCAATTTGCGGACAGCCGCTTCGCGCTTGTCCAGCAGCACCGCGATTTCGGCGAAGCTGAGGCCGGAGCCGAAGCGCAGGTGCAGCACCTGCTGCTGCTCTGTCGAGAGGCTGGCGATGGTCGCACGCAACTGTCGTAGGGCTTCGTTGCGGAGCGCGCTCTGTTCGGGGTCCTGGCGCTCATCGTCGTAGAGTGTCTCCTCGACCAGCTCCAGAGCAATGGCCGGGGGATGGCGCGCGGCATGGCGGTAGCTATCGACCAGTTTGTTATGCGCCACGCGTCGCAGCCACGCCAGGCGCTCTTTGTCATGTAAGAGCGGCAGGTTAGCGCGCTCCATGGCCGCTATGAAGACTTCCAGCGTCAGGTCCTCGGCGTCTTCCCGCGAAGACGTATACAGGTACACGTATGCAAAGATGGCCGGGCCATAACGGTCATAAAGCGCGGCGCCTGGGTCGACATCAGGATCAGGACAGGGGCCAGCATCCAGGCGAGTGTGTGCCTCCGGACAAGGACCACCCTCGTCTCTATGCTTCAGCCCCTCGCCTGGTTTGGGTATATGCATGCATGTTACTCCTTTGCGCGGCGTGTATTGCTGCTTCACACACTGTATCGTCGTGGGAGGGATTTTGTGACAGGAAAGGGTGCGGTGCTATACCCGCCGTCCCCGTAGCGCGTGGCTTGCCTCGCCGTGCCTG
>JBDTHH010000460.1:0-3196 GCA_039937055.1 Ktedonobacteraceae bacterium
GTCCTGGTAGTTACAGGGACGGCGAGGCAAGCCACGCGCTACGGGGCCGGCCTCTGCCTTCGATTTCGGGGCCATCTGCCCCCGTTTGACGCCTGGGTTTCCCCTACGTGCTAGCGTTTACGCCGGGCGATGATGCCATCGGTATAGGCTTTGTCCAGGCCGAGCGTCTCGTACACCAGGCGATAGCCTTCGACGGCATCGGCGCGGGCGCGGGCCTCTGCCAGGGCCTTGCGATCCAGCTTGCGCGCCAGATCGTCGATAAAGGCCCACTGCAGGACCGAGCGGCGCACAGCGGCCACCTGGTCTTCGGTGTAGGGATAGAGGTCGTAGCCGATGCGCTCTTCCCTGGTGCCGTAATCGACATCTTGCAGGGTCATTGCCAGCTCAAGGGTCTGCATAAAGAAGGCCGCGCCTACCATGTTGTCATCATCGAACGTGCCCCAGCCGGAGTTGGCGTGCTGGTGACCCAGTTTGCCCTCGCTGTGCAGCAGGGCGGCGTACTCCGCCAGGTTCTCGCCGTTCATAATCAGGTGCTGCCAGTCCATATTCACCAGCAGGTGCGACGTGTCCACGCCCAGGCGGCGCACACGGTCAATGGTGTAGAGCGTGGCCGCGATGTTGCGCATCAGGATGTTCATGGCCGGCTCGCTATTCTTATGCTCCATAAAGACCGTCACGCCCTTAGAGGCGGCATGCGCGACCACCTCGCCGACGCCCTCGACGAACATATCCCAGGTGCGGGCGTAATCACGCTGGAAATTGTAGTTGTAGCCCTCGGCGCCCGGCCAGATAATGAAATGCGCGCCCAGAGTCCCGGCCAGGTCCACGCCGCGCTTGAGCGTCTCGATCCCCTGGCGCCGCAGGGTAGCATCGGGATTGATGAAGACCCCTAATTTGTAAGTGGGATCGGGATGCAGGCCAGCGGCGATGCAGTAAATATCCATCGGCCCCAGCGCGACCTTGATGGCCTCAACCGTATCTTCGTGAATCTCGCCGGGATAATGGTATTCAAGCCCATCCACCACGTCCGCCAGCCCATCCACCACGCGCCGCGTGCGCGTCACCATATCCTCCTGGATCACCTCTGGATGGTACCCAACCGGCACAAAACGCGTGGCATTGGGCCCGAACGCCCAGATACCCACACTATTCTTTACGAACGTATTATCCAACCTGGTCTCCTTTTTTCTGCGTCAGCTCGACACAACACACATAACATATCTTCGTCCCCTGTATGGTAAGCTATCGGTGGCATAAGACGCAAGCTCTGTAACCAACTGGCAAATAAGGCGAAGAGCGAGCACTCGGCGTGAAGCATAAGCACTGGCAGATGCAGATAGAAAATGCCCCCTCTTTTCAAGTCTTGTATGATATAATCAAGAACAAACCCGTTCATCCGTTTTGTGGCGGGTTAACTTGTTGAGTAATGGGTGATCTTATGCACAAATATAACCCTCTCTTCTTTGCTGGTTTAGTGTCTCTATGTATCCTTGGATTTGTTTTGGCTGGCATTGCATCAGCCCTTCCCCACTATACGACGCTTGACCCTGTTTTGAATGCCATTAGTGGAACGGTTCTGGTTGCAGACATGCTTCTTGTTCTGATTGCGGATTGGAAAGGGTTTCTCACTTTAAACGGTCTTATCAATTGGAGCAACATGTCTGATAGCAAGCGCATTTTGTTCGGAATCTTGTATTGTGTCTTTGGCCCGCTTCTGCTTATCTTATATCTTATCCAAATAGCTCGATACAAACCTCTCGCAATGGGATCTGCCAATGCAAAAACACCCCATGTTCATGTACCTACCCCTGTGTATCAGCCCCCAGCGCAAGCAGCACACCCGTCATATGAGCAGGGCTACCAGACGCAATCCTCGTCAGCCAATACTCCAGGCTGGCCTCTCACCCCGACCAGCGCTGAGCCGCAACCCCACGAGGCTCGACCGGGCGGACCCGTGTATGAGGAGCCTCTGATCCAATATCCAGAATAGGAGAGGAGAGTGACACGACAGGTCAAAGGGAGACGAATTCGTGCTACCACCAATCCTCAGGTCATACTCATAGACCCATGTTTCTTTGCAGCGGGTGCATGCTAAAGCGAGCCACTACAGGATACCGCTGCATGTGATATAAGGAAGCATGGAAAACAGATCACATACTACCCAAAGAGAGGCATATAGATGGCGACAGCAGAACAGTATGATGCAATCATCATCGGCGCCGGCCAATCTGGGGGGCCGCTCTCCACGGCCTTAGCGCAGGCCGGACGGAAGACCGCTATCATCGAACGCGTGCATGTCGGGGGTACCTGTATCAACGAGGGCTGCACACCCACGAAGACGATGATAGCCAGCGGGCGCGTCGCGTACCTGGCGCGGCGCGGCGCCGACTACGGCGTCCATACAGGCCCGATAACCATCGATATGCAGAAGATACGGCAGCGCAAACGCGACATTGTAGACAGCTTCCGCAACGGGAGCCAGAGTCGCATCGAAAGTGCCGACGGCGTTGATCTTGTGATGGGGGAGGCCAGATTCACAAGTCCTACGACAGTTGAGGTGCGGCTGACCAACGGCACCGCCCGCCATTTGAAGGCCAGCACCATCATTATCAACGCGGGGGCGCGGCCAGCAAAGCTCTCTTTGCCGGGAATAGAGCAGGTAGCCACTCTCGATTCGACCTCCATCATGGAACTGGACAGTGTGCCGCAGCACCTGCTGGTCATAGGCGGAGGCTATATCGGCCTGGAGTTTGGCCAGTTATTTCGCCGCCTTGGCAGCTCAGTGACCATCATCCAACGGGGCGCGAATCTGCTGGCGCGCGAAGATCCAGATGTGGCCGAAGAGGTGGCCAGGATCATGCGCGAGGATGGGCTGGAAGTGCTGCTGGAGACGAAGCCTGTGCGCGCCGAGCAGTCAGCCGATGGCACCATTCACCTGACGGTCCAGACACCGGACGGAGAGCGGACGCTGACTGGATCGCGCCTGCTGGCAGCGGCGGGGCGCGTCCCCAATACTGATTGGCTCAATCTGGAGGCGGCGGGAGTGCAAACTGATAAGCGCGGCTTCATCCAGGTAAACGAGCGCCTGGAGACCAGCGTACCCGGCATCTACGCAACAGGCGATATAAAGGGAGGCCCGGCCTTCACACATATCTCCTACGACGACTTCCGCATCCTGCGCGCCAACCTGCTTGAA
>JBDTHH010000461.1:0-6294 GCA_039937055.1 Ktedonobacteraceae bacterium
CAGTAGCTTTCCCATTCAGCAGCGTAGCAATAGTGCATGCTATGCTGCTAATGCTTTTGGGGACTCCTCATACCTGCTACTTTGCGGCTGGTGACAGCTTACGTAGCTCTACCCCGGATCGGCAAGAATACGCGTACTGTCCAGCGCTGGCTCAAAAGTGGGAAGCTCCCTGCGTTGCCCCTGGCGGGCAGTCGGTATGGGGTCAATCCGAAAGACCTGGAGCACCTGGCGCGCCCGGAGCATGTGAGCGAGAATGGCGAAGGTGTGCTGGAGATCATGCAGATTCACCTGTCGTTGGAGGAGAAATTTGAGCACCTCCAGCTCACCGTTGAGGATCTCAGGGACCAGCTCTCCGATGCCGAGAACAAGATTGAGCGCTTGCAGTATCGGCTCGACCAGATCCTCAAAGAGACGAGGGAAAACGCTCCAGCCAGGAAGACGACCGCGGCCAGGCGCACCAAGAAACGCAAGCGGCTCAAACGTGGGGAAATCTATCTGAGTAGCCTGCTGCCGCTGGACCTCGTGTCGCTCGCAGCATTTGCTGAGCAGCACGGCGTTCCCTGGTCAGCAGTGAGCAAGGCGATCAAGGATTACGAGCTGTTCGTCGAGCGAGGCACCTGGAAGGATGGCTGGCGTTCCGTCAAAGTCGCAATTGATGAGCGTGGCTGTGCAACCTTCTATGATCTCTTTCACACGCATGCGGCGTTCACGCGCTGCAATGCGTGCCCGCACAAATGGTGGTAGCCATGCTGGGAGAACCCGCAGGACGCATACTATTGAGGAAGAGGAGGCCCGGTTCATGTATGTAACGAGAACGAAGAAATAGGCGTTACATATCTAAGATGTGGTAGCTAATTTACATACCATATCATTTGACGGATAGGGTATACTAGATTTGGTATCTATTTCTTCTACCACTTCTAAGAAGGAGGCCATAGGATGACCATGCACGAACACGAACAGCCCGGAGCGAAGAAAGAACAGTACGTGACCGAACTGGCCGGCCCGGATGACCGCTGGCTGAGTATCACAGACGCCAGCAGGACGGCTCGCCGCCAGGAACATACCATACGTTCGTGGGTACGCGATGGTGTTCTGCCGGTCCACCCTGATCGCGTCGGGATCAACAAGAAGACGCGGCGTGTCCGGCTGAGTGACCTGGCGAAGCTGACCCCTATTCTCGACATCGATGCCGCGATCGCGACCGAGGTAGGGAGCCTCGACCTGGTGAGTATCCCCCGCCAGCAACAGAAAATCAAAGAAGAACATGACCGTTTGCAGGCGGATCATGCTCACCTTCGCCAGCAGCTCGTTGCCCAGGAGCACGAGCACCAGAGCCAGATCGCGCTCCTGCGTGCCGCCTTTGATGAGCACCTGGTCGGGCAACAGCAGCGTCACGCCGAGGCCGCGGCCGAGATGACCCAGCTTCGCGCTCTGCTCGCTGATATGAATGCCCGGTTCGGTGGCGCACTTGATAGTATCCATCGCTTGTTCGACGAACAGACGCACGTGCATATCGGAATGCGAGCGGAGTTCCTGGACCATCTGATGCGTGATCGACAGGCAACGGCAGAGCATATCCAGGCAGTACAGGCTCAGGCAGAAGGGACACTGCGGGCACTGTTTTCTGACCTGCAACGAGATGTAGAGGCCCGTTTCACCCTGGAAGCCCATGGACGAGACGATGCAATTCACGCGCTCACTGCCGAAGTCACGGGAGATCTGGCTGACATGACCAGTCGTATCGCTGGCCAGGAGCAGGCGATACAGCATGGCCTGAAGCAACTCGCGACTGCGCTAGAGGTGGCAACCTCCGCTGCACATGATGCTCAGAAGCGCCTCGACACGCAGACCGAGGAGGTGCAGGAACTGCGCCGCCAGCTCCTCGAAGAACGACAGGCTCGCGAGACCCTGGTCCGTCAGGTGGCAGCTCTTTCCCAGTCACCACCACCAGGGGAGCCATCATAGGGGCGTATGGCCCAACATGCGACGGAGATATGTAGAATATGGCATATGGAAAGAAACGGACCTTCACGTAGAACAGGCACCCTGTGTCACCTTCATTGACAGGTTGCTTGTTCGTTCTCTATACTTGTAATAGAACAGATATTCTATTTCGCGTGAAGGAGGATATGTGATGGAACAGGGAACGCCTACCCCTGGTTCGCTGCCTCGCTGGCCGACCGGATTTCCCTCGTCAGCCTTAGAAGACTATGCTGATGCGCGCCTCGATCTGAACGCGTTGCTGATACGTCACCCGGCCGCCACCTTTTACATGCTGGTCAATGGGTCTGCCATGGAGCATGATGGCATACGTACGGGAGATATTGTGGTCGTGGATCGGTCGATTGAGGCGCGGCCAGGCCATGTGATCATCGCCACGCTCGATGGGCAATTGGTCATTCGCCGCCTTGTGGGAGATGGGGATCAACGTGCGCTGGTGACAAGCCGCGCGACGGATGCCCCAGTTGTGCTGACCGAAGATCTGTCCGTGACCGTATGGGGAGTCGTGACCTGGGTGATCCGCCCCCTCCTCGCGCCTTTCCCGCATGCCCTGTGGGAGGCGCCTCCGCCTCATGAGTGATGAGAAGGTATTTGCTCTTATTGACGCGAATACCTTCTATGTGAGTTGCCACACCCTCTTTGAGCCTCGTTTGGAAGGGCAAGCGGTGGCCGTTTTGTCTGCCAATGATGGGAACGTGGTCGCGGTCTCTCCACGGGCGAAGTGCATGGGAGTCAGGCGGGGAATGGCCGCCTATCATCTGCGCGGGTGGAGAGCCCAGGGACGCTTGACCGTGTTCTCCTCGACGTGGGCGCTCTATGCTGATCTGTCCCAACGCGTCGTTGAGGTGTTGATGCGCTTCGCTGACATCGAGATGTACTCCATTGATGAATCCTTTGCGGATCTCTCGATGTATCCAGTCGCCGAGCGCGTGAAGGTGGCCCAGGCCATGTGCGAGGCGGTTGCTCGCTGGACGGGGATCGCCGTGGCGGTTGGGATCGGGCCCACGAAGACGATCGCTAAATTGGCCAACACACTGGTGAAGAGAAAGCGTGAGCGCGTCTACGACCTGGCGACTGATCCCTACGAACGCGAGCGGCTCTACGCGGGCATTACCGTCGATGATGTCTGGGGTATAGGTGCGCGCACCGCTCAGAAGCTCTATCAGGCCGGGGTGTACTCAGTACGCCAGCTTATCCACTTGCCGGACGCACAGGTTCGTCAGATGCTCGGTGTGAGGGGCCTTCGTACCACATGGGAACTGAGGGGCGTTCCCCTGTTCTCGCTCACGCAGGGGCCTGCATCTCCAAAGTCCATCTCACGGGCGCGTGTCTTCGGGAGGCCAGCGCATGAGGGAGAGTTGAAGGAAGCAGTGGCGGTCTTCGTGACGCGCGCATGTGAGAAGGTGCAGCGGAACCACCTGGCGGCCTCGGCGATCTCTGTCTCGCTCTCGACGAACACGTTTCGGAAGCGGGAGCCACAGCACAGTGCTGCCTGCCTCATCGAACTTCAGGCTCCTACGAACTCGACGCGCCTGCTCTCTCAGGCGGCCCGCGATGCCCTGGCCCGGATCGTGCGGGAAGGATACGCCTACCATCGATTGGGCGTCTTGCTCTTAGGGCTGGTTCCAGAGGAACCAGTGCAGGGGTCATTGTTCCTCTCCCAGGAGGAGCAAGCCAGAGAGCGCCGGATCATGACTGCGATCCAGAAGATCAACGCGCGTTACGGCCGAGATACGATATTCCTGGGGACTGTGGGCTTTACGCCGCATGCCTGGAGACAACGAGCAGAAAACTGCTCGCCGCGCTGGACCACGCGCTGGCGCGAGATCCCTGTCGTTCAGGCGTAGGGTATGTTTTGCGAGTGTTCATCCTGGGGGGGTGCTTCCACCTGCGCAGCCATGTCCAGTTCCATCTCGCGAACGTCCTGGGCATCGGCCAGGGTCACGATTCGCGTCAGGCGGCGATCACTCATGCGCGAGCGCAGGCGGGGGGCAATCCCTTCCAGGCCCACTTTGTTGGTCGTAAAAACCGTCGCCAGGCGCGCATTATAGCGGTAATTGAGCAGTTGGAAGAGTTTCTCCATTGCCCAGGGGGTCCCTTGCTCGGCTCCTAGATCATCGAGGATCAACACCTCTACCTCGCGCATCGTCCTGAACTCCTCATCAAAGGCGTTTCCAGCATGTGGCGGGGGCGAGAAGGTCGAGCGGAGGACATCAAGCAGGTCGGGCACGATGGCAAAGAGGACTGTCGCTCCCTGGTCCAAACACTGTTTGGCGATAGCGACGGCCAGGTGCGTCTTCCCGCAGCCATTACCGCCGGCCAGCACCAGCCATCCCTGCGGCGTCTTGGCGAACTGGGTCGCTGCATCATGGGGGTCGAGTATTAACCGGTTCGTTAATACTCGACCCCCTGTGAGCAGATCAATGTGCTCCGGGTTTGCCATAGATGGTCCTCCTCCCTCATCGATGGAGATCACGCACCAGTCGTTGCACGGCCTGTTGATAGGCCGTCTCATCCTGCCACTTGCGAAAATCGCCAATGACGCGTATGCGGCGAATATCCCCTGCCCATGCTGCCTGGGTGTGCATCACTGCCTCATCAAGCCGGATCGGGAAGAGAACAGTGGTTTCTGGCGATTGCCGTTCTCGCTCGAAGGCCAGTTCCACTTCACGCTCCACCCAATCGCTGGTGACGGCATGTTCAGAGAGGATCAACAGTAGCTTGTCGTTCTTCTGGATGGCTTCGTAGATCTGGGTGCGCAGTCTGTCACCCGTTTTCAGATCATGCGGGGCAAACCAGCAGGAGACCCCTTTGCTTTGGAGATCTGCGTACAGCTTCTCAGCACATGCCTGGTCCTGGGTGGCATAGCTCAGGACGCAGGTGTGGTAGTCAGGAGATGGATGCTGTTGCTGAGAAGATGTTGGCATTGGCGATGGCAACGTGATCTTTTGCCGAGCAGGAGGCGATGGCGAGGAAGCTAGTGCATCGCGACGAACCTGCCAGACGGAGACACCGATACCGAGTAGCACCACGACGCCAAGAGCAGGCCAGGTGAAACGCAGATACGGGGCGATGGCCGGTGGAATGGCGCTGGTAGCAAGATTGCCGAGGATACCTGCCAGGACAGCACACACACCTGCAAGAATCGTCAACAGAATGGTCACTGAGAGCCGTGGTGATGGTCGTGCGGGCATCTGGCCTCCTCTCCTCACTTGAAACGGCGCATGCAGAGACAGATGGAGATCTCAGGAAGATAGACGATGCAGATCACCGGAAATACAAGATGTGTATGGTTTCTACCTGTTCCCCTCTGTCCTATTTTACATGGATCGTGCTCCTGTGTCTATATCTGCGCGATCTGTCAATGTCTGAGTATGTCTGTCGAGAGGATCGCGATATGAAGCCTGAGTCAGGGTCGGAGGGTGAGCATACGTCCTCTTGCTGATAAAGGGAAGGTTTACCACTCAAAAGTGATGCGTATGTGGGAGTCCACCATGGCCAATTCTGAGGCTAGAAGCGGCATGACAACGAGTTTTGTGAATGACAGAGTGTCATTCCGTAAAGATACCCAGGGGAGTCCCCTGTCGGCGAGTGGAGAGTCCCCTCGCCATATCCATTCCTGGCTTTGGAGACCGCCGGCGCATCCCCCGCGTGGCGTTGCCCTGGAGATCGCTGCACAATCCTGCGTTCCCACTCGCCGGGAAAGCGGCGGGACCCGGACCTGGCGGAGGCCTGCACAGTCTTCGATTATGAAGGAATATCACTGATCATCACAGCATTGTCATAGTCGCATCCTGGTTCTCAATGGAAGTGTGTACCGTTCATATAAGCTTATATATCAGTGGTATTCTTTGATGGTTCTGTGGCAATGTATCCCCAACACATCGTTTCTTTCACCGCGTGGATCACCGCCAGACAAGCGCTACGAAGTCCATTTCGTAGACCTTGTGTTGCCTGGAACAGGAGGTCATCCCGCATCAGAAGCGCTACGAATGCTATGCTCCTGGGGGTGCTTTTTTCACGATGGATTCCCGTATTATCAGTACGTGCTGTTGAGACCTTGACCCTGGCCATGAACATCTATCTTCAAAAACCATCAGATGTCCGTTTATTCGTACCTCGGCCGGGACCTCGCCGAGTGACGAGAGCCAGGCGCGCACTGGGCAGCCGGAACCAGCGATGGAAAGGGACGCTTCCCCAACGTGGGCAAAGAGAATCGAGGGAGGAGCATTCGCAGCAATGCGCCTTTCAGGTGTGTCGCACTCATAAGACAGTGATAGAGGTGAGAGA
>JBDTHH010000462.1:0-7532 GCA_039937055.1 Ktedonobacteraceae bacterium
GCGTCGCTTGTTCTTTGAGGTCAGCATACGCTTTTTCCAGGTGCTTTGCTTCTTCTTCTGTCATGCCCTTAGTCTACCAGCTTTGTCTAGCCTTCTCCACAAGAACCTAAGTAGTTACGTCCCTACACCTTACCTGTGCTTATGGTAATTTTTCTAGCTTCGCGAAATCCATGCTCAGGCGTTTCTTGCCAAACTTGCCGGGGAACAGCACTTCGACGAACTCGGTGTTCTGTTCCATCTCGCTTTTGAGGATGATACCGTCGCCAAACAGGTTGTGGCGCACCTTGTCGCCGGGCTGAAACTGGGCCTCCCTCGGTTCGGTTGGCCTGGCGGCCTTGGGAGTGGGGGCTGGGGTTGACGCCGTCGTTCTCGGCGACACGTTGAACGTGGAGCGCCTGGTCCACTGCGACGGCTGTTCGTTGACCCTGGGTTTGCCGCTGCCGAAGACGCGCCCGCTCTCGCTCTCCGGGGTGCTGTCCTGGCCGTAGTCGTACTCGTCCCCCCAGTTGTCCCGGCTCTGCTGGCGCGCGCGCTGGCTGCGAGGCGTGTTATCCTGCACGAGGGTGGCCGGAATGTCTTCGAGGAAGCGGGAGGCCTCGGTGGGACGCCTCTCGCCAAAGAACGAGCGGTAGCGCGCGCGTACCAGGTAGAGGCGCTGCATGGCGCGGGTGAAGCCAACGTAGGCCAGGCGCCGCTCCTCCTCCAACTGCTCTGGTTTATCGACCGAGCGGGCATGCGGCAGCGAGCCTTCGTCCATGCCGACGATGAAGACGACGGGGAACTCCAGTCCCTTGGCGGCGTGCAGTGTGATCAGGGTCACCGAGTCGCGGTCTTCATCTCTGAGCAGCGAGCCGTCCTCGCTGGTCTGCGAGGTGTCGGCCCCGCCCACCAGCGCCACGTTCTCCAGGAAGAGTTCGAGCGCGTTGTACGTCTCAAGCTCCGAGTAATCCTCGGCCACGCGCCGCAGTTCCAGGATGTTGCTCCAGCGCTCCTCGCCCTCCGGGGTGGCTCGCAGCTCTGGACCGTAGCCGGTGCGCTCGGCGATCCTGTCGAGTAGCTCAGGCAGGTGCAGTTCCTCGATGGACTCCCTAAAGTCTGCCATCAGCTTCGCGAAGCCCGTCAGCGCGCTCTTGGCGGCCTTCCCCAGCGTGGGATGTAGCTCAATCTGCTGCAGGGCATCGTAGGACGAGAGACGGTGCATGCTGGCCCACTGCTGGAGGTCTCCCAGCGTCTTCGGGCCAATTTTGCGGTTAGGGACGTTGATGATGCGTTGCAGGCTCAACTCGTCGTTCGAGTTCAGCAGCAGGCGCAGGTAGGCCAGCATGTCCTTGATCTCTTTGCGCTCGTAGAACTTGCGGCTGCCGATGACTTTATAGGGGATGTTCGAATGCAGGAACTGCTCTTCGATCGGGCGTGACTGCGCGTTGGTGCGATACATGACGGCCACGTCGCTGAGTCTGTCGATCTGCCCGCGCGCCAGTAAGCGGTTGATCTCGTGAGCGGCATAGAGGCCCTCAGCCTCGTCGTCGTAGGCCTCGTGCAGGATGACCTTCTCGCCGGTGCCGTGCGCGGTCCACAACTGCTTGTCCTTGCGCGTGATGTTCTGGCGCACCACGTTCTGGGCGGCGTCGAGGATGTTCTGCGTCGAGCGATAATTTTGTTCCAGCATGATGATCCTGGACTGCGGGAAATCGTGCTCGAAGCGCTGCACATTCTCGGCGCTGGCCCCGCGCCACGAGTAGATCATCTGGTCATCGTCGCCCACCACACAGACGTTGCCCAGGCCCTCGTGCCGGTCGGCCGTGCCGTAGCCCAGCAGGCGTATCAGTTTATACTGCGGCAGGTTGCAGTCCTGGAACTCGTCGACGTGGATGTAGTGCCAGCGCTTCTGGTAGCGCTGCAGGATCTCGGGGTCGCGCCGCCACAGTTGCTCCGTCAGCATCAACAGGTCATCGAAATCGACGCTGTTATTGGCGCGCAGGAGCTTCTGATATTGCTTGTAGACCCGTGCCGCCACCTCCTCGACGTACTTCCTGGCCTCCTCGGCCGCCTGGTCTGGAGAAAGCATGGCGCTTTTAGCGCGCGAGATGGCGCCCTGCATGGCTGCCGGGCGATACAGTTTCTCGTCAAGGTTCAAGGCGCGGACGGCCTGCTTCACCAGCGAGCCCTGGTCGTCGGTATCAAGGATCACAAAGGATTTGCTCAGTCCAATGGGTGCCAGGCTATCGGCCTCCGTGCGCAGGACGCGCACGCACACGGCGTGGAAGGTGCCGATAGTCATCTCCCTGGACGCGTTGATACCCACCAATTTCTCCAAGCGCTCGCGCATCTCGCGCGCGGCCTTGTTGGTAAAAGTCACGGCCAGGATGCGCCAGGGCGAGACATGTTTGTGCTGTGCGAGATAGGCGATGCGGTGCGTGATGACCCGCGTCTTCCCGCTCCCCGGCCCCGCCAGAATGAGCACCGGCCCCTCGGTCGTGGTGACCGCCTGCTGCTGCGGCTCGTTCAGCCCCACCAGTAAATCTTTGAGATCCTTGTGTTCTAACATCATCATTATCCATAAAAAAAATAGCGCGTAAATAGCATGGCCCGGCGCTTCATAGCTATCCGTCAGAGCCTGACCCCCGCTATTGTATCACACCCGGCCCCCGGTGGGATGATGGCATACAGAAGGTACCCTCTTCTCGCCGCGCACAATATCACACAGTGACAGGGCTTACCTATGTCTGTATGGGCAGGGAGGTATCCTGCCAGACAAACCTCCCTGCAACTCATATGCCGACCGGGCGACGATTAGTCCAGCTTCCCATTGGCCGCGCCGGTAATATACTCCGTCGCCTTCTCCTCACTGGACGCCGAAAGCAGCGCGATAATCACCTCCTGCAAGACCTGAGGATCGTGGATACGCTCCGCGCGCTCACTCGCCAGCGACTCCAACGCGGGGAAGCGCATCTGCACAATACTCATGAGCGTCCGGCGCTGGCGCTGAAGCTCCTCCTTCAGACCCTCCTTCAGACCCTCCTCGTGGCCTTTTTGGATTATCTCTTTGTAGACCCACGACTCTTTCATAATGTGTTCCAGCATGGTTTCGTTTTCTTGCATTGCAAACCTCTTTCTTAGCCACTCATCATCGAACACATCCTTAAATATGCCCGCCGCTAGAACATAGGCCAGCGTGAGCATATTGGATTTGCCAGCCTCTACCAGGCCATTGGCCACTTCTTCGACAACTTCAGGACGTTGGCCATCTTTCGCGAAAAACATAAGCGGCAGAATTTCCACCAGTTCCGATTCTCGTAAGTCCTCCACTGTATAGTCCCACAGTTTGATACTGCGAAAAGAGAACCAGTGGATCGTGCTGCCCTCGTGATCTTTGACGCTATATGGCCCTTCAACGATCTGACCATCGCGTATCAGATAGATCACTATTGAGATCACCGGCAGTTTAAGATTGCAGGTCGCCAGCACGTTATACTCCCACATGCGCCGCGCCATATCTTTATCGCGGTAGCGCTGAAATTCGATATGCAGTACCGCCGGGAAGTCGTCAATAATAATATTATATAACCTGTCGGCATCCAGAATCTGGTTTATAAGTTCGACCGATGGCTTACTGAGCAGCCTCGCTCCTGGTATAAGCAGGCTGACAAAAGCCTGCGGGTTTGTGTCGAACAATGACTTGATGAGATAATCCCATTCCCCAGCCACGTGTAATATCCTCCTACCTTTCATATATTATTGTTAAATAGCATATCACTTCGAACCGTTTTTACTATATCCCCATTCTAAATCACTCAGATGGTATTTTCAAGCAAACACTCTATAAAATAGTCGAACTTGATGAACATCTACCAGCTTTATGGGAAACATGGGCATGTTTTTATGAATGAATATGCTTTTTCCTCTTGCCACCCGGCGCTCTATGGTGTATGATAGAGCAGGTTCGCACTCTCATCTCCAGAGTGCTAATAACGAGGCGCGAACGCCTCGCCTCGCACTCTGTCATCACATACAATAAGGGAGGAATAGCACATGTCAGTGGAGACCTTGAAAATTCGGCCCCTGGGCGACCGCGTGCTGGTCAAGCCCCTGGACCGCGAGACTATGACGAAGAGCGGCCTCATGCTGCCCGATACCGCCAAAGAGAAGCCCCAGGAGGGCGAGATCCTGGCCGTTGGCTCCGGCAAGGTGCTGGATAACGGCAAACGCACGACACCCGAAGTCAGTGTTGGCCAGAAGGTGCTCTTCGCGAAGTACGCCGGCTCCGAGATCAAACAGGACGGCGTGGAGTATTTGATCCTGCGCGAAAGCGACATTATGGGCATTGTAGAGTAACAGCTCTATTCTTTTGAGGAGGATATAATTTGGCTAAGAGATTACAATTTGATGAACAGGCGCGGCATTCTTTGAAAAAGGGCATGGATACCCTGGCGGATGTCGTTAAAGTGACGTTGGGACCGCGCGGCCGCAACGTGGTACTTGATAAGAAGTTTGGTTCTCCCACGATTACCAACGACGGCGTGACCATCGCGCGCGAGATCGATCTGCCCGATCCCTTCGAGAACATGGGCGCGCAGTTGCTTAAAGAGGTCGCCACGAAGACGAACGACGTGGCCGGCGATGGCACGACGACGGCGACGGTGCTGGCTCAGGCGATTATTACCGAGGGCCTGCGCAACCTGGCGGCTGGCGCGAACCCGATGATCCTGCGCAAAGGCCTGGAGCGCGGCTCCGAGGCAGTGATCGAAGCCATCAAGTCGATGAGCAAGCCGGTCGAGACGCGCGAGGAGACGGCCCAGGTGGCCTCGATCTCGGCGGGCGACCCGGAGATCGGCGCGCTGATCGCCGAGGTGATGGAGCGCGTGGGCAAGGACGGCGTGATCACGGTTGAAGAGGGCCGTAGCCTGTCGATGGAGAAAGAATACACCGAGGGCATGCAGTTCGATCGCGGCTTCATCTCCCCATACATGGCCACCAACCCCGACCATACCGTGGCCGAACTGGCCAGCCCGGTGATCCTGATCACTGATAAGAAGATCAGTGCCATTGCTGACATCCTGCCGGTGCTGGAGCGCATCCTGCAAACCGGGCAGAAGGAGATCGTGATTATCGCCGAGGATGTGGACGGCGAGGCCCTGGCTACCCTGGTGGTCAACCGCCTGCGCGGCGCCTTTAACATCCTGGCTGTGAAGGCTCCCGGCTTCGGCGACCGCCGCGAGGCGATGCTCGAAGATATCGCCACTCTTACCGGCGGCAAGCTGATTACTGAGAAGGCTGGCCTGAAGCTGGAAAACGCTACCTTGCAGGACCTGGGCCACGCGCGCAGCGTGACCGCTAACAAGGATACCACGACGATTGTGGACGGCGACGGTCAGCCCGAGGCTATCGATGCCCGCGTGCGCCAGATCCGTTCCCTCATTCAGGAGACAACCAGCGATTATGATCGCGAGAAGCTCCAGGAGCGCCTGGCGAAACTGGTCGGTGGCGTTGGCGTGATTATGGTTGGCGCCGCTACCGAGGTGGAGATGAAAGAGAAGAAGCACCGCGTTGAGGATGCTCTCTCAGCCACCCGCGCTGCCATCGAGGAAGGCGTTGTCGCCGGCGGCGGCACCGTACTCGTCGCGGCCATCCCGGCCCTCGATAAGGTTCATGTCGCCCCTGGCGATGAGACGACGGGCGTCAATATCCTGCGCCGCGCTCTGGAAGAGCCACTGCGCCAGATCGCCATCAATGCTGGCCGCGATGGCTCGGTGATCGTCGCCGATGTGCGCGAGCACCAGCATGGCTATGGCTTTAATGCTGCTACGGGCGAGTTCGTGGATATGTTCCAGGCCGGCATCATTGATCCGGTGAAGGTCACGCGCTCGGCCCTGCAGAATGCTGTCAGCATCGCGAGTATGTTCCTCTCGACCGATGCGCTGATCACTGACTCGCCGGAAGAAGAGGGCGCCGGTGGGATGCCTGCCGGTATGGGCGGCATGGGTGGTATGGGCGGCATGGGCGGCATGATGTAGTTCAGTCTCAAAGCCGCCACCATAAAGACACAGGAGCCAACGAATGATCCGTTGGCTCCTGTGTCTTTATGGTGGCGGTCCGTTCCCTCCTTCAGGAAGTGCGGCATCGGCCGATAGCTATTCTCAACATGAACAATGTGCTGAGGATTGAAAGAGGCAACGATGAAACACATCTTCTCCCTACTTTTCGTTTCCCGCCTGCGGACGCATCCCGCGGGCTGGGGGATTATTCTGCTTGGGGTGCTTGCCTACTTTATACCCTATGCCTTTCCAGGCAATACGTATATAACGCTCCAGGGCTATAACGCCTTTGCTTTACTTCCCCCGGTCATCGGTGCGCTGCTGCGCGAATATAAAGGCGCTCTCATCGCCAGTGCGCTGATCTTGTTTGGCCTGGTACTGGTCAATACGCGTATCCAGGGGTTTATCTGGTCAACTTCGCTTATTATCACTATGATTATGGGCAATGGCATCGGGCTGTTTCTCGGTCTGGCCGCCAGCCAGTTTGCTCGTATGAGCCGCCAGTTGTTTCAGGCCCATACCAACCTGGAGCTGGCACATAGCGCTATTCAAAGGCAGGCCCTCACCGATATAGTCACCGGCCTGCCCAATCATCGCGCGATCAGCCAGTTGCTGGAGCAGGAACTGGAGCGCGCCCGGCGCTTCGGGCGCCCGCTCTCGCTGATTTTCTTTGACGGCGACCGCTTTAAACGCGTCAACGATACCTATGGACACGTGATTGGCGATGTGGTCTTACGCCAACTTGGGGAGCGCACAAGCGGCGTTCTACGGGCAGGCGATATGGTAGGGCGTTTCGGGGGCGAAGAATTTGTGGTGCTGCTCCCAGAAACCTCCAGTGCCGAGGCCTGTCTCATTGCTGAGCGCATCCGTAGCGCTGTGACAACCCTGCCCCTGGCAACGTCCGAGGTGGAGGGCGGTATCCATACGACCATCAGCCTGGGCCTGGCCGCTTATCCTGTCGATGCTCACAGCGTGAACGCCCTGCTGGAAAAAGGCGATCAGGCTATGTATTGCGCTAAAAAGCTGGGCCGCAACCAGGTGCGCACCGTAGCCGAAGCGGAACAGATGAGCCGCAATAGCGCTTTCACGGCATTTCTGCAACAGGATGCTGAATTGCGTGACAACGCGGGGGACGCGGGCGATTTATTGCTGCGCGAGCAGCGCATTCACCAACTGGGACCGATCTACTCCCTGATGCGCCTGGTCGAGCTACGCGACGTCGGCATGAACGCGCACTCGCACGCCGTCAGCGATCTCGCGAGCATGATTGCCCAGGAGATGGGCCTGGAGCAGGAACAGGTGCTGACCGCTGCCACGGCCGCTCTGCTGCACGATATCGGCAAGGTAGCTATCCCTGATTCGCTGCTGAAGAAGGAGGGCCACCTGTCTTCTACCGAACATACCCTCATCCAGCAGCATCCCGACTTCGGCGCGCAAATTGTGGAATCGAGCCCCTTCCTGATGGACCTGGCGCCGGCCATTCGCCATCACCACGAG
>JBDTHH010000463.1:0-2637 GCA_039937055.1 Ktedonobacteraceae bacterium
TGATCGCGCATATCAGCCTGAGCTTAAAGCTGGCGACGATGGGCTATGACCTCAGAACGGATGCAGGCGAACTGCACGTCTACTTGACGAATGCCCTGGAGGCGACGCAGCCGGGCCAGCAGGAGGCGCGCGTGCAGGTCGTCCTGGGCAACCCGCCGTATGCTAACTCCGGCATGCTGAACAAGAATCCCTGGATACACAGTCTGCTCGCGGACTACAAACGCGACCTGCACGAGCAGAAGCTCAACCTGGATGACGACTGTATCAAGTTCATCCGCCTGGGACAGTGGCGCATCCAGCAGGCCAACAGCGGCATCCTGGCCTTCATCACCAATCGCACCTACCTCGAAGGCATCACCCACCGCCGCATGCGCCAATCCCTGCTGGAAACCTTCAGCGCGATCTACATCCTCGACCTCCACGGCGGCTCCAGAGAGCGCCCTCCCGCCAATGATACCATGAAAGATGGGAACATCTTTGATATTCAGCAGGGTGTGGCCATCGGCATCTTTGTCAGGAAGCCGGAGTGGACGCCCGGCATGGCAGAGGTCTACCATGCCGACCTGTGGGGGTCACGCGCCAGCAAGTATGCGCGCCTGGTGGCATCCGATCTCACGACTACCTCATGGATGCGCCTGGAGCCTCAGCCAGCTCATTACTTCTTCGTGCCGCAGCAATTCGAGCGACAGTCCGAGTGGCAGGCCTGCATACCCCTGACGAGCATCTTTCCCGTGTTCAGCACCGGAATCAAAACGCACCTGGACGCGGTGCTGGTCGGCGACACAGATGCACAGGTGGCCGGACAGGTCGACAGCTTCGTAGAGATGCATGAGCGCGACGAACCAGCCAGGCGCGGCAGCGCCTCTCACAAGGCCGCGCTGCTCAAGAGCGAACTGCTGGCTCATCCCGGTCGCGACCTCTACCGCGACTATGCCTACCGGCCCTTCGATATCCGCCGCATCGTCTACCAGCCAGCAGCCATCGAGGCCGGCGACCACCGCTTCCCGGTGATGCGCCATGTTCTAGGAGGCAGTATGCTGCTGGCGACGACCAGGCAGTTGAGCCGGGATGCCTTCAGCCACGTCTTTGTATCCAACACGCTGACGGACATGTGCCTGCTCTCGACGGCCACCAGGGAGTGCGCGTACTGCTTCCCCCTGTATCTCTACCCCGCCTCAACTGTGTACGCCCTAGCGGGAGATCCGCGTCGCCCCAACCTCGCGCCGTGGTTTGTGGCGGACCTGGCCACGCGCCTGGGCATGACGTATATCTCCGATGGAAAGGGTGACCTGCGTGAGACGTTTGGGCCGGAGGATATCTTCAACTACACCTACGCCCTGCTCCACGCGCCGGGCTATCGCAGCCGCTATGCCGCGTTCCTCAAAATCGACTTCCCGCGCCTGCTCTTGCCCACGCAGCCCACCATCTTCCGGCAACTCTGTGACGCGGGCGAGAAACTCGTGAGCCTGCACCTGCTGCAAGCCCACGCGCCGGACATCAGCGGCTATCCTGTGGAGGGGACAGATATTGTCGAGGATGTCCACTACACGTCTTCAGAGCACGATGCCCGGCAGGGGCGCGTGTGGATCAACGCGACGCAATATTTCGACGGCGTGCCGCGCCAGGTCTGGCGCTTCGAGCTTGGCGGATACTACATCTGCCACAAATGGCTCAAGGACCGCAAAAGACGGCGTCTGAGCCATATCGACCTTGCGCACTATCAACGCATGATCGCGGCATTGGCGGAGACAGTGTACGCGATGACGGAGATCGATGAGATTTTTCACAATATGGCCCTTATTTTCCCCTGGCTTTCAGATGATACACTGGCTTCAGGGGACCGCTGAAGTTGTGCCTCATCGAGCCCCTGAAGCCAGCCAAGCAGAGAACCAAGCAGGACTCCTATGATAGTCGTATAGACCCCAAGAGAGGGAAACAAAAGGAAGCTGGCAAATGGTGCTAGTAATAAGAGCCCTGGTCCCAGTATCCCTGGCTTATCCCAGGATTGAAGAGAGATCAGCAGAGATACGACGAGCACAACTGAGGTCAGTGGGTAGGCCAGCACGCTCGCCACCAAGGCAGCAACGAGACCTCGATACCACGTCACACGCCTGGCTGTATTCACGATGAACAGCCAGCAGATGGCCATACTCAGCATTGGCCCTATTGCAAAGATGGCGCCCCCAAGGACAGTACGCCAGTCTAGCAGGTTTTTCCCCAGCGAGTAATTCCCTTGCATATATCCCAGGGTATGCCCCAGAGCAACGAAAAGCGCTAGAACGAGCGGCATGAGAGCGCCGGTCCCACTGGCAATCAACAGCCAATAGCGCCTCTTGTAGTGTCTCTTATCCTCAATCTTTCTCAAAAGGCGCCTTCTCAGGAGGATTTTTCGGGTCTTCATTTTGGACCTCTCCTTTTCAATATGTCAAGTACCTAACGCTGAAATCGGCGGCTCCCAGATCTGCACCGTCCAGTCTTCGCCGGCGGAGGCCATCAGATTGCCGTCGGGCGACCAGGCTACGGCGTAGATGGCCCACGAGTGACCAGAGTAGGTATAGAGGGTCTGGCCTTTGTTGACCTCCCATACATCTACGCCTCCCTCCTCGCAACCAGACGCGATATGCTGGCCATCTGGCG
>JBDTHH010000464.1:0-4566 GCA_039937055.1 Ktedonobacteraceae bacterium
TTGATGACCTGCGTTATGTCCGACGGCACTTCAATAGTGATGCCGTCCATCTGCACATTCGGCATAGAGGGTAGGGCGAACTCAAAGGTCATACTGCCCGTTGATAAGCCGTACAAACCAGGAGCCGGGACCTGCAAGTTCGTTCCCTGGGCGTCGATTAATTGCCCGCTGCTAAAGCCCGCCCCCAGGTTCAGCGCACCTGAGTAGGCGAGCGTGATGGGCGCCTGGATCAGGACCTCCTGAAAACCCGCCGGGGTGCCGCCGTTGACCGTCACGTTGTTGAACGCGCTCGATGCTTGATCTGCCCAGCCGATCAATGTGGCCGGCGCGCCCGCCAGGAGCAGGGGGTCACTGCTATTGCCTGTCCCGATAGCCGGCCCCCCATTGAGCGCGATGACAGACCCCGCGCCCACACTGCCCACCGAGATACCATTGTACATGGGCGAACGCGGACATGTGGTGCCATTACAAGACGACCCGTTGTACGGGCCATATTGCGCATTCGCTTCGCCACTCAGAGTGCTCAGGATCGCGACATGCCGCTGCAAGGGCGTCTTCAGGGAGTTATCATTGCCAGGATTGTAGGAAACACCCACGCCGCTACTGGTAGCGATCTGATCAGCAAGCGTGGTAGCGCCGCCATCCTGTACGGGTTGATCGATCTGCAGTGTCTGACCCGCCGCCAGGTGTCCAAGCGAAATGCTGACTCCGGGCAGCAGCACATAGACATCGCTCAACCCATAACTCAGGGTATTGGTTACCGTGCCCTGCAATTGAGTAGTATTCAGCGTCAGGTGCGAGGTGATACCTCCCTGTGTTTGCAGATCCTGCTCGGAAATGAGCGTGTTCTGCGTCCAGATGCTGACGTTTTGCAGGTCCACATCGCTGCCATCGGACCCAGGCGCAACGACAGTGTTCTGCGCCCCTGGTGAGCCTGGCCCGCCCTGCGCTAGGTCATAGGGCGACGGCTGCACTAAAGGTCCGCCGGGCATATGGATCTGAAAATCGCCCTGGCTGGGTACGAAGACCCCGACATAGGTCTTCATATGCGCGGGCGCACCGTTCTGGCCCAATTGCATCACGGAGATGCTGCCGCTCAGGGCAGATGTACCCTTCTGGTAAAGCGCCAGCCCATAGGAGAGCAACGAGAAAACGACGATGGCACTCAAGGCGATACGCCAGCTCCAGTCGCGTCGCTTCACAATGCGCACAACAAAGAGACGGACCGGCCCCAGGATGATCAGGTAGCTGAGCAGGAGCACTAGCAGCAGCGAGGGCGAGGGCGAGGTGTTGGGCAGCAGCGACTGGATCAATGTCTCTGTGTTTGACAGAGGCGACTGTCCAGGCGAATTGCCCTGCGGCGCGAGACTGTTCTCAATGAGCGGGTCTCCGCCCGCGCGCAGCAACAGCGCGCGCCAGAGCGTCGCGGCTCCCGGCCAGCCGGCAATCGGATCAAGCGTGGGATCAAATGCCAGGTAGCTGACCGTCCCTTGACCATAATGGCGCTGCACGATGAGCGGCGTGGCCCCAGCCAGCAGCACAGTCTCGCTCCCAGGAAGCGCCCGAGCCAGGCTGATTGCGACGGGCGCAGGCGCGCGCGTATTCCCGCTGGCTCCCGCCGGACCGTTCACAGGCAGCAGAGCCGTGCCAGCGGGTAGCGTTCCAGTTCCGCTGATGCTGACAGGCAATAGACCAGCAGGCAGCTTGCTCAGCGTCTGCTGCCACTCAGGCCCGCCCGCTACGATCAGCGTGCCTCCCTGGTCAATCCAGGACTGTAACGCGCTTATCTGCTCTCTGCTCAAGCTGCCGGTGGTAAAGTTATCCAGAATGATGAGGTCAAAGTTTCTGAGGACCGCCGCGACAGCAGGCATGCTGCTGGCATTCAGCGGCTCCAGGATGACCGTGTTGCCCGGACTGGGTAATTGCACACTGTTGAGGCCACCGAAGCCAGTGTTCTGATCGGCAAGGACCCCGATAAGCGTAGCGCCAGATATCAGCGGCTGCAATAGCGCGTTCTGGCTCACGATGGCATGCCCACTACTATCAAGCAGGTGGACCGTCACACCATGCTCCCCAAAATAGACTGGCACATACGCGGTAATCTGCTTTTGCGCCCCGCTGGCAAGCGTGATTGATTGCTGGTAGCTTGAGGGTGGAGACGAGGACCCCCTGGGTCCAAACTGGGGAAACCCATCTGTGGTATTGATGGATACCGTCCCGCTAAAATCGGGTCCATCATTGCTGAGCGCAATATGTACCGGCACCCAGTTGCTATTCTTGTAGCGTGTGCTGAAACCTGCGTCTACCCGCAGCCCTGGCCCGCTGCTCCCCCGCATGGAGTACGCCAGCGCACTCGCCGGAACCAGAAAACTGGCGCTGAAGAGAAGCACCGCCCCACATACACTGATAATGAAGAGTCTGGCATGTATGCTCAATCGAGGTCGATGATTCCTGTTAGACATACTATTGAGCCTCTCTGATCATTTACTATAGTCGCTGCCTGGCGGAAAAACTGGTAGATGACATGCCCCGATTATATCTTCTCGTTCTACGGTTCTGTTGCACTGTTTCTGAATGTGTGCTAACTACTATACATAATGCACATAGCTAATCCTTATGACGTTCAGAACGCCCCATTTGTTACGCGATAAGACATATCTCCTTTGTATTCTCTGCTATCCGTCAAGGGGTCACATTCCCAATCCCAACCTGACACGAAATTGCCCACTCAAGCGTGTATAGCCTGAGAAGCATAGAACTATGCGTCGAGATATACGCAGTCTAGCAGAAATGCTACCCGCTATAGCGCATTCTGACATCCTTATTCTGATGTATGCAGAGGCAGGCATACAAGAAACCTTTTACAAACTGCACAACATTATCTGGAAAGGATAGTCACAATGACAACAACAGATGCAACAGCAACCGCGAAGGACGCACAACAGCAGTACTTCCGCGTGACCGACCAGGTTCCCGAAGAGGTCTGGTACTGGGCCGCCCTCGGCTCCATTATCGTCTCGGCCGCGCTGTTCCTCCTTGGAAAGCGCGATTGGAGCACGTTTGTGGGCCAGTGGCCCCCGACCTTCCTACTTTTCGGCCTGTTCCATAAAGTCTTGCGGCCTTCGCGCTTCTGAGCTCGATCTATTCAGGGCGCTGGCAGCCTGTGTCGTTCAGTATACAACGCTGTGATACATGGGCTGCCAGCCCTACACTTTTGTGGAGGAGCACGCACATGGAGAACAACCCGTCACTAAGAAAATGGGCAGATTTACAAGGATTGGCCGTGGTGGCTATCGATACAGGCAAAAAAATAGGCACCCTGGATGACTTTTACTTCGACTCATCGGCCAGCCCCACGATGAGCCAGGTTCCGGCGTTCCACGTCAAGACAGGCCTCTTGAGCGCTCGCGCACTGTCCATAGCTGCAATCAATACCATCGGCGCAGACGCGGTGACTACTGCCAATGAGCAGGCACTACGCGAGGAGAAGGATGATGCCATCCTACCAACTCTGGCGCTGGGACGGAACTTGCTCTCCTACAAAGTTATGAGCACCAGTGGCACCCTCGTGGGCACCATTGGCAACGTGCTGCTCGATACCACAACCCCCTCATCAGCACTGCACATTGCCGTCTTTGAGCTATCGCGCAGCCTGCGCGAACACCTCGGCGGCCATCATACCACCTTCCGCGCCGACCAGATCGCGCACTACGGCCAGGATGTCCTGGTCATTCCCGATGAGGTCGCCAACAGCCTGTAGGCATATGGAGGGGGTAGGGGCGCCCCTACCCCTTTCGCACATGGCACATCCTATTACCGCCCAAAGCGGCGCAGGCGCAGCGAGTTACTGACGACCGTGACCGATGAGAGCGCCATGGCCGCTGCCGCGAAGATGGGGGCCTGCTCCCTCAAGAACGGGATCAGCGGCGAGAGGATCGCCAGGGGGATGAGCACCGCATTGTAGGCAAAGGCCCAGAAGAGATTCTGCTTGATCGTGCGCATGGTAGCGCGCGAAAGCGCCAGCGCGACGGCTACGCTCTTCAGGTTGCCTTTGACCAGAGTGATATCGGACGCCTCCATGGCTATATCGGTTCCGGTACCCATGGCGATGCCGGCATCGGCCTGCACCAGCGCGGGCGCGTCGTTGATGCCATCCCCGGCAAACGCGACGACCAGGCCCTGCTCCTGCAACTGCCTGACCTGCTTGACCTTGTCCTCCGGCAGCACTTCGGCCAGCACGTGGTCTGCACGAATGCCTACCTGCTCCGCTATGGCCTGGGCCGCGCGCCGGTTGTCGCCGGTGACCATCCAGACCGCCAGTCCCTGCGCATGCAACTGCTTGATGGCCTCCACCGAGCCCACCTTGACGGTATCGGCGACCGCCACCAGGCCCGCCAGCTCACCAGCGATAACCACGAACATGGCGGTCTTGCCCTGATCCTCCAGCGCCTCCAACCGCTCCCGCAGCACATCGTAGCTGAGTCCACGTTCGTCGAGCAGGCGCCGCGTGCCGACGAGCACAGAGCGCCCCTCTACCTGCGCTTCCAGGCCGCGACCGGCCAGCGC
>JBDTHH010000465.1:0-7728 GCA_039937055.1 Ktedonobacteraceae bacterium
CTCTGATGGCCTCTTTGAAGTCCCAGCGTTCACGGCGCTCGCTGTTCAAAGGCGCGGCCGCAGTGACCGCCGGCGCCACAGCGCTCGGGGTAGGCGTCTTCTATGCGCCAGCCTTGACGCGGGCGAACGCGCTGAGAACCGCTGGCCTGGCCAGTCTGAGCAAACCCGCGCAGAGCCAGAAGCCGCGTCGCTCAATGAGCCGGATTCAAGATTCGATCGTCTCGATTCTGACCGTGGCCCGCACGGCGGAGCAACTGGCAGTGACGTTCTACAGTAATGGCGTTGACAATGCCGCTAAGCTGGGCCTCCAGGGAGACGATCTGGCGTACATCAAGGCCGCCCTCGTCGAGGAGCAGATTCACCAGCAGTTCTTCGCGGCCAATGGGGGACAATCGCTGGCCACCATGTTCAGTTTCCCCAAAGGCGCGCAGACGTTTACTGATCTCCAGACGTTTATCGCGACCCAGCAGCAACTTGAAGGCGTCTTCGATTCGGCGTTCCTGGCGGCTATCTCGGAGTTCGCGCAGTTGGGGCGCCCGGACCTGGCGCAGATCGCTGGGCAGGTCGCCTGTATCGAGGCCGAACACCGCGCTCTGGGCCGTGCGATCGCCAAGCTTGGCCCCGCCGATAACTGGGCCTTTACTCCCGTACTCCTGGGCTCCGTTGGCGATGCGCCTGCCCTGGTCACGAAAGCAGGCTATCTCAGCCCGGTATCAGGTAATAGCTATACTTATAAGGAAGTAAGCATTGATAATCCAGGTGTGGAGCAGCGAAAACCATTCGCGGTAAGTCCCACTGTTGTAGGAAGAGGTTAGCCAGGACATCCCAACGTGTAGATGGGCATGCCGGGCAACCGTATGTGTTTGGCATGCCTATCCGCTGCTAGATCCAGCGGATCGAAGGGAGAAGAGGTCATGAACCAAAATCCGGCTAACGAGGATGCCACGATCCGACTTGAGCGCATCCCTCGCGACCTTGATGCGACAATCCGGCTTGAGCGGGGTCCTCGCGACCCTGATGCGACAATCCGACTTGAGCGCGGCCCTGGTGCTACGGAGCTACGCTCTGCCCGGTCAGCGGCGCGCCTCTATAGAAGGACGGCCCAGGTGGCGCGCGCTGCTGCTCGCGATGCTACTCAACCGGAAGCGCCATCAGAGCCACCCTCACCATTGCCTACCGCGGACACGCGCCCGCGTGGCGAGTCTGGTGGGCAGCAGGAGAAGCAGTCATTGCTCACTGACTGGCGACGATTGCGCAGGCACCCTGGACATAGGGGCCTGCTCTACTTCGGCTGCGCTATAGGGTTGGTGCTTTTGCTGCTCCTGCTTCTATCAGGCGCTATACGCTCAGGCGCCAACCGTGGCGCGCAGCACCAGAACCGTCAGGCCGGAACGCAACTTCATCGCCAGGTGCCTTACGCTATCGATGCGGATAGCCTTGCCAGGCAGGAGGAACTGGCGCAGAGAGAGGCCACCTACCTGATTCAGCAATTTCACCGCGAAGTAGCTGCCTGGGGGAACGCGCACCAGTATCACGATGCCTATAATGGGCGTGACTATGCGTTAGATAACGGGTACATGAAGGATGGTATTGGAACAAGCCTGGATGAAGACTTCGCCAATGCTCAGACAAGCGCCGATTTTGCGTCGGTGATCGACGAGGCCGATAATGCCCTCTTCAACCTGGATATGTTGGAGGCGGACTTTGCCGACCAGACACCTTATAATCTGGCGCATGCCAGCGATCTACGTATGCTCGATCACTACCAGCTCCAACGGAAGCGCGTGATGCTGATCTCGCTTGTTGAGCAGGTGATGCGTGTCTATCAGAATGGAAAACTGCTGCGCGCCTTCTACGTCACAACGGGGCGCCAGGAACTCCCCTCGCCGCCCGGTATCTGGTCGGTCCAGACGCGTCAATCGCCGGTCATCTTTAAAGCGGCCGATCCCAAGGGTTCTCCGTACTGGTTCCCTGATACGCTCATTCAGTATGCAATTCTCTATCATTGGGGCGGCTATTTCATCCATGATGCCCCCTGGCGCGCGGACTTCGGACCCGGTACGCAGTTCCCGCACCACGATGCCGGCGGAACGACAGCCTATAACTTTGATGGTAGCCACGGCTGTATCAATCTAAGCGAGGATGCTGCCGCCTGGGTCTACAAGCATACCGACTGGAATACAGCTATCGTCATCTATTAGGCCGGGAAGTTCGGGGCGCCGGCGTTTTGCGAGGGTCAACATGCAACAGCTTCAAACAACTCTCCCCAGCGGGGCTATACTACAGGATCGCTATATCGTAGATGACCTGCTCGGCCAGGGCGGCTTTGGCGCTGTCTACCTGGTGAGGGATCAGCAGAACACAGGCTGCTTCTGGGCCCTCAAGGAAGTGATGACCCAGGACCGGCAGGAGAAGGACCGGCTTTTTTTCGAGTGTGAGATGCTCAAACACCTCGACCATCCAGCTTTACCCTCCGGCCAGCGTGTGTTTGAAGAGGACGGTCGCATGTACATGCTGATGGAGTATATCGAAGGGCCGAATCTGGAGGTGTTGCGAAAACAGCAGCCAGCCAGGCAGTTCGCGCTGCCGCAGGTCCTCGCTCTGTTGGAGCCGGTGGTGGAGGCGGTCAGCTACCTCCATCGCCAGCATCCTCCCCTTGTGCATCGCGATATTAAGCCCGCGAATATCATCGTATCTACGACCGCTGGTAGGACGGTTCTGGTTGACTTCGGCATCGCTAAAGAATATTACGTGGACGCCACCACTACCGCCATTCGCCATTGTTCGCCGGGGTACAGCGCGCCCGAACAGTATAGCAGCGTAGGCACAGACCTGCGCAGCGATATATATGGGCTGGCTGCTACCTGTTATACCCTGCTCACCGGCACGCCGCCCGTTGATGCTCTCCAGCGCATGACAAAGCTGGCGAGCAAGGGCATCGATCCGCTCGTGTCAGCGGATATATTGGCGCCCGAGGTGCCGGCGGCGGCGGCTGAAGTCCTGCTCCAGGCCCTGGACCTCAACTACGACCAGCGTTTCGCCACGCCTGCGGAGTTCTGGCAGGCGCTGCATGCCTGCGTGGTCTCACAAAGCTTTCCTCTCTCTCCCATGGTGCATACCAGGTCGAAGCGCACGCCTGCTATAGGTCGGCGCGCGCTTCGACCTGGCGTCGCGACCCCTGTGCATACGCGATGGCACACCAGGCGTACTGGTAAAACGCGTATCCTGCTTCCTGTCGTGCTGGCGCTCCTGCTTTTTGCGGGTATCGGGCTGGCTGCCTGGTCGCATAGCATGCCTCCCAGCCATGCCCACCAGCTAAGCATGCCTTCTCCAACGAGAACGCTGCACAGCACCTCCACCATCGTGCCTCCCGCCGCGTATCCGGTGCTGGTTGCGCTCTATGTCGGAAGGCTGCACAGCCTGCTGACGGGCGTTACCATGGGGATGACTCTGAATATGCAACAAAGCAACCAGGTTATCAAAGGCGATTTCATTGAAGACCAGCTACCTGTCCATCTCCCATTCACGGGCGTTCTGGATACCTCGAAGCATGTGCTGATTACCGTCATAGAGCACGCGGGGCCACTCTTTTTTGAAGGCCAGGTGCGCTCCGACGGCAATCTTGTGGGGAACTATTGTCGCGTTGACCCGGTTGGGCAGTGTGTGGGCGATTACGGTATCTGGAGTGTTGGTCCTGCAAAATAGGTGTACACGTACGCCTTTAGTCCTGCAGCGAGTTAATTATGCCCCATATGTATCTCCTGATTTATCTTGTTCGCACTCGGTCAGGCGCCGTCGCAGGTATGCCTGTTCAATCTCGTTCTGGCAGAGTCTCAGCGCCTCTGTATAGGCACTACTGGCCTCGTGCATCTTGCCTGCGCGTCGCATAAGGTCGGCACGGGCGGCGTGAAAGAGATGATAGCCCTGTAAGGCAGGCGCGTTCTCAAGTTGTGCAAGCAGCGCGAGGCCGCGATAGGGACCATCAGTCATAGCGATAGCGACGGCCCGGTTGAGTTCGATGACTGGTGATGGCGTCATCTGCGCCAGGGTGCCATACAGCAGCGCGATTTGCGGCCAGTCCGTGTCTTCAGCGTGTTCTGCCTGGGCATGCAGGGCGCTGATGGCCGCCTGCACCTGGTAGGGACCGGGATGCTTTATGCGCACAGCCTGGTCCAGAATGACCAGACCTTCCTGGATCTCACGGTGGTCCCATAATGAGCGATCCTGTTCTTCCAGGATGATAAGCTCGCCCTGTGGACCGACGCGCGCTTTGCGCCGGGAGTCATGCAAGAGCATAAGTGCTACCAGCCCCATAGCCTCTGCTCTATCAGCGGCGGCCAGTTCATGGCCCATGAGCGTTGTCAGCACACGTCCCAGCCGGATGGCTTCGTGGCAGAGTTCCTGGCGCACCAGGCTTTCACCGCCGGTGGCGGCGTACCCTTCGTTGAAGATCAGGTATAACACGTAGAGCAGGGCATCCATACGTTCCGCCAGCAGGTCGGTCGGCGGCACACGGTAAGGGATACCAGCATCCCTGATCTTGCGCTTGGCGCGTACTAAACGCTGGGCCATGGTCGGCACCGGCACCAGGAAGGCGCTGGCAATCTCCACGGTAGACAGGCCGCCCAGCGTCTGCAATGTCAGCGCGACCTGCGCCTCGAGTGCCAGAGCGGGATGGCAGCAGGTAAACATAAGCTTGAGGCGTTCGTCGGGAATGGCAGTGTCGTCCATCTCCTGTGGATCACCTCCTCTTTCTTGCATATCCAGGGCCTGCATAAGCTCCTGTTTACTTGCCAGCGTGTGATTGCGGCGCAAGCGATCAATGGCCTTGCGACGCGCGGCCGTGGTGAGCCAGGCGCCAGGATTGCGGGGCATGCCTTCGGTGGGCCAGCGTTCAAGAGCTACCAGCAGGGCATCCTGCAAGGCATCCTCGGCCAGTTCAAAATCGCGCACAGACGCGATCAAGGTGGCGAGTATCTTGCCCGCCTCCTGCTGAAACGTGCTGGCGATGATGTGTTGGATGTGCATGTTGCTCAAAACCGCTGTGTACCCCGCTATGCCTATACGATTACGATGCTGCCCCTATGCAAACTCCATAATCGGGCGAATCTCAATCGAGCCGTCAGAGGCGCCAGGGATCTTCGCGGCCAGCTCAATGGCCTCATCCAGGTCCTTGCAATTGAGCAGGTAGTAGCCGCCCAGTTGCTCTTTCGTCTCTGCGAAAGGCCCATCCGTGCTCAGCGTCTTGCCATCGCGTACACGCACTGTTGTCGCCGTGGAGGTAGGCATAAGCGCCTCGCCGCCAAGAGAGACGCCTCGCGTTTTTATCTCCTCGCCAAAGGCATTATAGCCCTGGTACTGTTCGGCCTGAACCTGCTCGCTGAGCCGGGCATCGGCCGCCTCGTCAGTATAGATCAATAGAAGGTAGCGCATTAGACTGTTCTTCCTTTCATATCTATCGCGTTCAGGAAATCTTCTTTCCTGTTTATACGACGAACGGAAAGTGGCCGGATCGACACCACATAGTGAGCTAAAACTCATGATATAATCTGTAGAATACGTGATAAAGAGTGGTTTACGAGTCGGACGTTCTTCAGAAGTGCTCGCAAGCCTTCATAGGTTCTCTGTGATGTATCAAGACAGCGGAAGAACTTTGCCAGGGCTTCGCAAAAGTCATGCGTTGGGGTTGGTAACGTATTTCGTAGCTGCGCGATATATCGCGCCTGGCAAGCCGGTCGATCTGGTTACCAGGCGCGATATATCGCGCAGCTACGAAGGACAAGCAACTTTTGTGAAACCCTGAGAACTTTGCAAGGGCTTCCTTGCTAACAGAAAGGCATCGATCATGTACAAGTTGCGACAACCAACCCTTCTCGGCGTAGCGAGTGCGTTTCTTCTAGTTATGGGGATAATTATGGCTTTACTCGCATTTTTAATTAACAATGAATTCGCGAGAATCCTATTCGTCATTTTATGCATACTATCGATTTCGGTGAGCATCAGCAATTTCGTACGCTATAGGAGTTTGAAGGGCGATGGCAATAAATAGATCAACCTCTTCGCCCTGTCCAAATTGCGGCGCCGATGCTGCCAACCGCCAACGCTTTAAGACCGTTTCTAATGTTGCTAATGGAGGTTCGCTTGTTATTCAATTAGGAGTAGAAAAGAAGCTCCTGTCTACCTCGTTTATCTCCGCCACAGCCTCTTGCCTGGTTTGTTTACAATGCGGCTATGTACAGTTATTCGTCGATCCTGATGAAGTCAAGAAAAAACTTGAGCAGGCCAATCATGAGGGAGGTCACTTATGACGAATAAGGAAGGGTCCATGAAGATAATGCGTCTGGTAGCTATGGTTCTCCTTTTCATGTGTGCCGTTGTATACCTGGCTGACTTTTTTATCACTGGGAGTCGTCAATTCTCTGAGCTTGGAGCCGGCGTAAGTTGCCTTCTCGTGTGTGCTGTGCTCGTTGTGTCGTCCAGGAGAGCAGGAAAGGATTCAGATCAGGTATGACCGTTCACCTGCGTCCATACCATCCCGACGATTGCGAAGCCGTTGTGCGACTCTGGTATGAAGCGTGGCATCACAATTTCCCTGACCTCTCTCATCCGTGGACCTACGCACAGTGGAGAGAGCGCTTTCAAGACAAGGTGACAGCAAGGGCCAGTGTATGGGTAGCGGAGAGTGCCGGTCAGGTTATCGGTTTCCTCGTATTGCGCGAAAGCGATAGCTCCCTGGATCAGATCTTCGTCGCGCCTGCTCTCCAGCACCAGGGCGTAGGGACTCTTCTACTCAACAAAGCGAAAGCTTTGTCGCCGGCTGGTCTCTCCCTTGATACGCTCCTGAGAAATACCAGGGCCCGCCGTTTTTATGAGAAGCATGGTTTTCAGCCGGGATGGGTCGGCATGAACCCTAACAGTGGCCTGCCAAATATTGAGTATCGTTGGACCCCCACCCCTGGTGGTCTTAAAATCATGATATAATCAGCAAAAATACACGATAAGGCGCATTTTACGAGCAAAATCGCTCTCTTGCACCAGGCCTTATGTGTGGAAAATGGTGGGAGAAGGCAATGGCAACGAATCCGCAACGTGATGAACTGCATGGCATTCCTATGATGGAAGAGGCATTCGAGCGGTTGGTGAGCGCCGAAAGCCCCTATCATTATGAACTCATTGATGGTACTGTCTATGATATGACCGGTTCAACCCCGGAGCATAGTGTTATTGCTTCGAACGTTGAGTTCCTCCTGCGAGAGCAACTCGGCAGGGGTGGGCCATGTCGCACCCACCGGGATCAATACGTGGCGATCCCAGGGAAGCCTCCGGTGGTCCCAGATGTGGTGCTGACCTGTGATCGAGCGGATTGGGACAAAGATAAGCGCCTGAAACCTTTCATGATTCAATCGCCACTGATCGTGGTTGAAGTGCTTTCACCCAGTACCGAAAAATATGATCGAACGGAGAAATTCGCGCGCTACATGGGCTGTCTTACGCTTGAGGTCTACATCTTAGTCAGCCAGGATGAGCAATATATCGAGGTGTACCGGCGGTCAACGGGTTGGCAGCAGGAGCGCTTTTCGGCTGGTCAGACGATCAAGCTTGAGCAACTTGACCTGGAATTGCCAGTTGGGTCGGTCTATGAAGGCGTGCTGTAGGGGCGCCGTTTACAAGCCCGCGAAGCATCACATGATATCTGCCTGCCAGACGGGCTTGTAAACGGCGCCCCTA
>JBDTHH010000466.1:0-3772 GCA_039937055.1 Ktedonobacteraceae bacterium
CGGTTGGCGGCGGTGGGTGATGGCCGTCAGGTGCATCACAGGATATGGCTCGATGGGCGTATAGTGGCCGGTATGGTCGCCGAAGGGACCTTCGGGGCGCAGCTCATTGCTATCGACATAGCCTTCAAGCACGATCTCCGCGCTGGCTGGCACCAGTACATCGACGGTCTTGCACTGCACGACCTCCACCGGTTTGCGGCGCAGGAAGCCCGCGAAGAGCAGTTCATCGATGCCCGGCGGCAGCGGCGCGCTGGCGGCATAGACGCTGGCTGGCTCGGCCCCGATGACCACGGCCACCTGCATGCGCCGGTGCTGGCGCGCGGCATCGCGAAAGTGCGCGGCCCCGCCCTTGTGAATCTGCCAGTGCATGCCCACGGTCTTCTCGTCATAGACCTGCACGCGATACATGCCGATATTGCGTTTATTCGTGAGGGGATCTTTGCTGTGGCACATGGTCAGTGTCAGGTAGCGCCCACCGTCTTCAGGCCAGCATTTGAGGATAGGGAACATGTTGACATCGATGTTTTCGGTGATCACCACATCCTGGCAGGGGGCATGGCTCACGGTCCTGGGACCGATGCGTGCCAGCTCGGCCAGTTCCGGCACGAGCTTGATCTTCTCCATCAGACCATCAGGCGGCCGGCTCTGCACCAGGTCGATCCACTTCTTGACGCGCTCGCCCAGCTCGTTGAGGTTGTGTACATCGAGCGCCCAGGACATACGCTCTTCGCTGCCGAAGGTGTTGATCAACACAGGGATATCGTAGCCCGTGACGTTCTCAAAGAGCAACGCGGGTCCGCCGGCCTTGCTCACGCGGTCGGTGATTTCGGTGATCTCCAGCTCGCACGAGACAGGAGCTTTGATGCGTTGGAGTTGCCCTTTTTTTTCGAGCAGGGCGATGAACTCGCGCAGGTCGTGAAATGCCATTCTTCAGTTCCTATATAACTACAGCGCTGCCGTGTATGCCATCATCAACCAGGTGGGTCAGTTGCGCCTGGACGAGCGTATTCTGCCAGTCGCGGCTTTCGGCGTTGGGCAGGCCTTCCAGTTCGACGCGTAGATAGTTGCCGGTCAGGCCTTCCCAGTAACCGTGCTTGTAGCTCTCGATCAATACCTGCACGCTCTGGCCCAGGAATTGCTGGCGGAAAGCGCGAGCCGTGCTTTCGCAGAGCGCGATGATGCGTTCGCTGCGGGCCTTTTTGATTTGGTCTTTGATCTGCCCCGGCATGCGCGCGGCGGGCGTACCCTGGCGTGGTGAGAAGCGAAAGACATGCGCTTTGGCAAATTGCAGCTCGCTGGCGATCTGGTAGGTGCGTTCAAAATCGTCGTCGGTCTCGCCTGGGAAGCCAATGATGATATCGGTGCTGATGGCGATGCCGGGTACGAGTCGCTGAGCGCTGGTGACGATGTCATGATAGCGCGCGCTGTCGTAGTGCCGCGCCATGCGCCGGAGCACGGCATCCGATCCACTTTGCAGCGGCAGGTGCAGGTGCCGGCACATGCGTGGATTCTGCCACAGCTCCAGCCACTCCAGGCGAAAGTCCTCTGGTTCCAGCGAGGAGACGCGTATGCGCGGCATCTCGGTCTCGTGGAGCAACGCGGCGATCAGGTCACCAAGGTCGCGTTGCCGGTCGTCGTCCGGGTGATAGTCGCCCAGGTGAATGCCGGTGAGCACGACTTCCTGGAAGCCAGCGTGGGCCTTGCGCCTGACATGTTCTACCACAGAGGCGATGGCGCGACTGCGCGAGCCGCCACGCACGGAGGGGACGATGCAGTAGGTGCAGCGATTATCGCAGCCATCCTGCACTTTCATCTGCACACGTGTCCGGGCCAGGGGTCTATGTGGCGCGTTACTTGCGGACACCGTGAGCGCTGAGAGGCGCGCGGGATTATCGGGTTGCGGCTCGTCGTCATCCAGTCCGTCGAATGGGAGGGCTGTATCGCTGCCGATGTGCTGCGTATCGAGTGGGAGCATGGGCAGCGTTGAGCTATGTCCGCGTTTTTGTGGTGTGTATCCCGGCGCGATGACCGGTACGCCCGCCTCCGCTAGAGATGGGTCGGCCTGCCAGCGCTCCTTGATGCTCTCCACCAGCGCCGTTTTGCCGCTATTGCCGACCACCAGATCCACGCCGGGGAGGGCCGCGACGGCTGTGGGGTTCATCTCCGCGTAACATCCGGTGACAACGAGCAGGGCATCAGGATGACGGCGGCGCGCCTGGCTGATCAGCAGACGCGAGCTGCGGTCGCCAAGATGCGTCACCGTGCAGGTATTCACGATGTAGATATCGGCCAGCTCGTGAAAGTCTTGCTGCACGAAACCGGCGGCGCTCATCTGCTCGCTGATCGCCTCGCTATCGGCCTGGTTGACCTTGCACCCCAATGTCGTGACCGCGAAGGTGGCCGCTTCTGCCTGTCCATGGTTCTGCATATGTTTGTGTGTCCAGTTATCCTTGTGACATATTCCTACGGCTTGATTATAGCGCATCAGGCCCTATCGCGGTAGAGGGATAGCAAGGATAAATGAAACACACCAATGGCTACTGGCCGGTCCTCCAGGCATTGTTGCCAGCTTGTGTAGGCGCGAAAGCCGGAGATGCAGTGATAGCCGGGTGTGCAGCGAATGTTTCCCAGGCTGAGGGTCAGGTGGGCAACACCGTAGCGTCCAAACGAGCTTTCATGTTGAAACCAGGCCAGGGCATAGACCGGGTCGATGCCGTACTTGACGCCCAGGTTATACAGATCGGTTCCCGTGCCACAGGCCGCCGATACCTGGAGATGATCCGCCGGCGAGACTGCGCATAGAATACTATCGATGTGTGCTGCTGTGATCGTTGGCCTACCAGGGACGGAATACGCGGAGGGCGCGGCCTTCACTTTCTTCGTATGGTGGGGCGCGCGATGGTGGACATAGGAGTGCGCGTGGGGGCGCGACTTCGCCAGGGCGCCGGTGCCATGTTGGGCAAGGATAACGCCAAAGCTGAGGCAGACAGGCAGACGACAAGCAGCAGTGGCCTGATACGTTTCAATACGATACTCCGTTCTTGAGCGCGCGACCTTCTGGTGAAGAGTTCTGAGCGTGCGCCAACAGGTCACACGAAGGCAGCAGCATGCTTGCTCTCTTTATCGTCAGGGGAGCCTGTTTTCTGTAGGGTGTCGCTCGCCACACAGATAGACATGAAGTGAAGGGGAGGTCGGGCGATCCGTAGGGCCTGACTGGCGAGGCAAGCCACGCCCTACGGATCGCCAGTGTCTTTTGCCACACAGGTCACTGTTCTACTAGGAAATAACTCCTATAGTGGAGATCTCTTCTTTTTTACGTAATAGAGCATTGAAAAACACACTATGACACGTGATGAAATGGAATAAAACAAAGAAAATGGTTAAATATGCTAATCACGTTTTCATCGATGAATTTGATGTTATATATGGGCTAATTATTCGTCTATAGACTTGGAATATACGCTCTATCGAAAAATCTGCTATTTACTTAAGGAAGGGTAAATCGAATGAATTTCCGGCCTTCGCATGGGGTAAGAAAGTCGCAAGAACGACGCATCTGGATCAAGCGTGTTACTGTGGCTTTGCCGCTCCTCTGTCTCTTGATCTTTGGGGTCGTGATCGGTGCGCGCCTGAGTAGCAATAGCACTGGTGCCAGCGCTGCGAGCCTGGTTTCGCTCCCAGGGCATGTCCCTTCTCTGGTTAAAAAGAGCAACCTGGTAGGAGCTGTGAACCCCAACCAGAGCCTCTCGCTCTCAATTGGTCTGAAATTGCG
>JBDTHH010000467.1:0-3920 GCA_039937055.1 Ktedonobacteraceae bacterium
ATAGCCGATATGCAGCGTGTACCAGGTGCCGGTCCAGAAGTAGGTGAGCGAGTGCTTTGTTGAGATCCACGTTCCCGGCTTCCAGTGCATCGGCGTTCCCAGCGGCGTCCAGATGGATACATACTGCTCGCTCAAGGGCAACTGATAGCCTCGCCAGGCTCCCCACTGGTCACCATCCACCAGCATCTTACGAATGTCAGCCTCAAGTAACATGCCACTATCCTCTCTCTGAACAACTGCCAGGCCTATAAGCAGGATTATAGCCGAAGAAGGTCAATATGGACAAGTGCTCTCGCGCGAAATTTCCCCTGTAATCGTGCAACCCTGCTACGTTATATATGGTGTATACTCATAGATATTCACGCATATAAATCTTATGTACCTGGAAGATTCAGGTAGAGGGAGAGGTTTGATGGCCCCAGCAGCGCAAGAGGAGACCCTGCTTGTGCAGATCGCACACACCTGTCGCGCATTGATGCATACGTTTGAACAATGCGTGGGTATAAGTCAGGCTCGTTTACTGATACTCAGCGTGCTCCTGCTTGAGAAGGAGGTGAGCCAGGGCATGTTGCAGCAACGCGTCCAGGTAGATGGCGCGGCCATCACCCGGCAAGTCAGACAACTGGAGGCCGAGGGACTGATCGAACGGCGTACGGCCCCACACGATAACCGCTCGACGTTGGTCGCGTTGACTCCCACCGGACGACAGGCCGCCGGGGAGTTGTTGGCCGCGCGCGAGGTATTTGAAACCGCGATTACAGAGGGTCTTAGCCAGGAAGAGATCGCCGTACTGCGCCGCTTCCTCTATCACATACACAAGAACACAAAAAGAGCAGGCGCCGGGAAATAACGCGCGGCCCAGAGGTGCTATAATATTTCCATAAGCTATGCAGTGAGGAGGGAGAGTATGAGCAGCATTGAAGAGACCCGCGTCGAGCGCGACTCGATGGGCGAGATGCGCGTACCGGCAGATGCCTACTACGGCGCCAGCACCCAGCGCGCCGTGCTCAATTTTCCGATTAGCGATCTACGCTTCCCGCGTCAATTTATTCAGGCACTGGGACAGATCAAGCAGGCCGCCGCGCACATCAACGCCGAGCTGGGACTCGTCGATCCCCAGGTAGCCGAGGCCATCGTGCAGGCCGCGCAGGAGGTGATCGACGGCACGCTTGACCAGCAGTTCGTGCTCGATATTTTTCAGACCGGCTCCGGCACCTCGACGAACATGAACGCCAACGAGGTCATCGCCAACCGCGCCGGCGAGATCCTGGGCGGCGCGCGTGGCGCACGCAAGGTCCACCCCAACGACCAGGTGAACTTCGGCCAATCGTCCAACGACGTGATCCCCACCGCCATCCATGTCGCCGCGCTGCTGAGCATCGAGCACAACCTGCTGCCAGCCCTGATATTGATGCAGCAGGTGCTGGAGCAGAAGGCCGAGGAGTTCATGCCCATTGTGAAGACCGGGCGCACGCATCTACAGGATGCCACGCCGATTCGCCTGGGCCAGGAGTTCCAGGGATACGCGGGACAGATCGAGCGCGGCATCGCGCGCCTGCGTCTTGCGCAGAATGAACTCGCAGAGGTGGCCCTCGGCGGCACGGCCGTTGGCACCGGCGTGAATACGCACCCCGAGTTCGCTGCCCGCGTCTGCCAGCGTCTCTCGAAGATGAACGGGATCAGTATTCGCGAGACCAGCAACCACTTCCAGGCGCAGAACACGCTCGATAACGTCGTCCAGGCCAGTGGCGCGCTCAACACGCTGGCCGTGAGCCTGATGAAGATCGCCAACGACATCCGCTGGCTCGGATCGGGTCCGCGCGCCGGCATCGGCGAGATCGAACTCCCCGCCGTACAGCCTGGCAGCTCGATCATGCCCGGCAAAGTCAACCCGGTGATCGCGGAATCGGTGTGCATGGTCTGTGCCCAGGTGCTGGGCAACCACACGACGATCACCATTGCGGGCCAGTCCGGCAACTTCGAGATCAACGTCATGATGCCTGTCGCCGCCTACAATCTGCTGCAATCGATCAGCCTGCTGGCGGCCTCCGCGCGCAACTTTAGCGAGCAGTGCCTCAAGGGCCTGCAGGCGACCACGAAGGGACCGGAAATGGTCGAGCGCGGCCTGGCGATCTGTACGGCTCTGGCCCCCATCATCGGCTACGACGCCGCCGCGCAGATCTCCAAGGAGGCCCACAAGACCGGCAAGACCGTGCGCGAGATGGCCCGCGAGAAAACCAGCCTCAGCGAAGAGGAGCTTGACCGCATCCTCGACCCGGCCAGCATGACGAAACCCGGCCTGGAGGGCGGTCCCGCCGGGGGGTAACATAACCTCGTTTCTTGACGCATATGTGTGCAAGAGACGTAGGGGCGCCCCTACGTCTCTTGCACATGTATGTTTCTCTTGCACACGTATGTTTCTTGTGCCCCTTACATCCAGATGCGCCAGTGTTCAGAGGTGTCGATACCAGAGCTATCGGAGAGTTCGGGGCTGTTGGGCCACATGCTGGCGTGCGGGTCCAGCCCTTTGTAGGCGATGGCGATGGCACCCGACCAGGTTTCGTGCGCTGCCAGGGCGTCCAGCTCTGCGCGCGAAAAGAAGCGCGCGTCATCGACCTCGGCCAGGTTCGGGCGCAGGTCGCTGGTGGGCGAGAGCAGTTTTGTGCGGAACATAAAGAAGTAGTTATGCTCGCCATCAGCCAGCACCCACAGCCGTACGCCCAGCAGGCCCTCGACCTCCACACGCAGATTCGTCTCCTCGAAGGCCTCGCGCACCGCCGCCTCATCGGGCAACTCGCCCGCGTTGACGCGTCCCGCCGGCAGCAGATAGCGCCCCTTCGTCACCCCATAGATGTTGCGCACCAGCAGCACGCGCGCCTCATGCACAATGATGGCACCAGCGCCAAGGCTGAGGGGCCGCCGCGGCCGGGGGCGCTCCGGAGGAAGAGCGCCCATATCGCTCTGTGACATTTGCTGTCCCTTTCCTTATGATGGCGTCCCGTAGCGCGTGGCTTGCCTCGCCGTCCCCGTAGCTCCAGGACGGCGAGGCAAGCCACACGCTACGGGACGGGGCCGCGTCATTTCGTGTAGGGGCGCCGCTAGCCTGCGCCCTGGAAGTTCATGCCCTCTAACTCCCCCTTGGGGTCGCGCATCATCAGTTCTGGCACGGCTTTGTGCGGGTCCAGGCCCTCGAAGAGCACGAGGCTGAGCTGGTGAGTGATGGGCATCTCGACGCCGTAGTGCGCGGCCAGGCGTAGCGCGGCCCTGGTGGTGGAGACGCCTTCCGCGACGCTGCGAGTCGAGGCCAGAATATCTGCGAGCTTTTCGCCCGCGGCCAGTCTGCGACCCAGTTGATGGTTGCGACTCAACGTGCTGCCACAGGTGGCCATCAGATCGCCGATACCGGCCAGTCCAGCGAAGGTCAGGGGATGCGCGCCGGCGGCAATGCCCAGGCGCGCGATCTCCGCCAGGCCGCGCGTCATGAAGGCGGCTTTGGCGTTCTCGCCGTACCCTATACCATCGTTGATGCCCGCGCCAATGGCGATGATGTTCTTGAGCGCGCCCCCTAGCTCGATACCCACGATATCATGAGTGGTATACACGCGAAAACTCGACGTGGTGAGCGTCTCCTGCACATCCCGCGCCACGCTCTCTTCGTGCGCGGCTACCACCGCCGCCGTTGGCTTGCCCTCGGCGATCTCGCGCGCGAGGTTGGGACCTGAGATAGCGGCGATGCGCGGACCCGCCCCCGGCAGCTCGTCAGCGATGATCTCGGTCATACGCTTGAGCGAGTCGATCTCGATGCCCTTGCTGGCACTCACCATGACGGTCTCCTGAGCGACATAGGGCGCGAGCAGGCGAATATTCTCGCGCATGCGCTGCGAGGGTGTCACCAGGATGAGCATGGATGTGTGCCGGAC
>JBDTHH010000468.1:0-3583 GCA_039937055.1 Ktedonobacteraceae bacterium
TATTCACTACCAGTTCGCTATCGCCTACCTCATATCGTCCCTCTGCCGTCCGCCGGCGCAGGCGTTCCTTCAATGCGGGGTCTTGCAGGTTGATCATGCCTCAATGCTCCCCTTCGTGTATTTTGTGTGACTCTTCCCCCATATACAATATCTGTATACGCGCATCTCGTTTCAGTCTATAGACATATTCTTTGCACACTCTGAAAAACGGAAATTCTCTCCCCTACACGGAAATAAATCTCTCTTCACCCGTTTGCATCTTCCAGAAAAGAGGTATTTTGGTAGATATCGGCGAGCGGAATACGAAGGCCGAGGCTATTTAGTTCGATGGTATCGTTTAATTCCAACGTATAGAGCAACCAGAATCCCTGTTTCCCGCGGCGGAAGACTTCGACGAGGGGAAACTCCGAACTTATCAGCAGATATTCTTGAATGCTGGAGCAGGAACGGTATTGCAAGGACTTCTGACCACGGTCGCGCGCTTCGGTAGTAGGCGAGAGAACTTCAGCGACCAGAGAGGGATAGCGGACGACTTCCTGCGCACCGCGGTCGCGTGGATCGCAACTCACCGTCACATCGGGGC
Source organism: Ktedonobacteraceae bacterium (assembly GCA_039937055.1). Lineage (GTDB taxonomy): Bacteria > Chloroflexota > Ktedonobacteria > Ktedonobacterales > Ktedonobacteraceae > JALYTT01. The sequence continues at coordinate 584 of JBDTHH010000468.1, forward strand.
AGACACGGTAATGTTCAGAGAGTTGCACATAGACATCTGAATTGTAGACAATGCAGCGACGACCACGCAGGAAGGTTTGCAGCAGAGCATTCAGGTTGGAGCCGATGATCGAATGATCAGGACTGCCACCCGTCATCATGTAGACATGGCCATGCAGATACTCATAGGCATGTTCCGGGTCCTGCTCAACAAGAGCTTGGTATTCTTCAAAACTCATCCGTTCATAATGGACACTGTGTTCAACTGCCATCGGTCATTGCTTTCTGGTCTGCCTGATGATATACCTGCCTATCTTCATAACAGGTTTCATTATATCATGCAAGGATTGGACATGCGCCACGCTACAATTCAACCCGGCGCATTTACCTGAATGCCGGATAGTACGACGGCTCAACCGCCTCAGGCCAGAGTTCGGCAAGCTTATCGGCTATAGCCCGCAACATGTCTCCGGTAGCTAGCATGCAGCGAAACTCGTCCGCTGTGGACACCGCCGAGTTCAGGTACAGCAGGAAGCGTTGCCGGTCTGACAGGGCCACCCATGTGCGGTCCTCGCTCAGCATTTTCTCCAGAGGGCGCATGAACTGATGGAAACTCAGGGCCCATGCAATACAAGCTGCCACCAGGCCCTGCCCAAATAGCCTATCATCCCCGGCCTTTGGACACCCCCGCACAAGCTCCGTGCGATACGCAGTCTCGGCCCGCCGCATGATACGCTCCGGTAGGCGGTACACACACCAGCAGGTGGGCATCGGCATACGACAATAAGCCCCCTCTAGGAGCACATGCCCATAGTGCGCCCCCTCGAAATCTAGCAGGCGCCAGTTCCCGTCAACCAGCATACGATTGTCCGGGCAAGCATCAACCTGCATAAAGCCCAGGAACGGCCCTGGATTGAGCAACATGGCCCTTAGAGCCTCCAACTCCTCGTCAACCCCCGGCAACATCGGGATAGCCAGTCGCTCAGCAAGCGTATGCATCCCAGGCTTAAGCCAGTCATAACTATAATACTCAGCCGGGAGCGGGATATTTGGCCCCAGAGCCTCGCGGAGACGCAGATACTCCTCTCTGTGTGCCATGCTTAACGCATGCAAACGACCGTGCATGGATGCATACGCCAGCAAGCCGCTCTCAGCCGCCTGCGCATCATGCCCCAGCAGCAGGTGGTCTAAGCGCGTTCCCTCGCCCATGTCCTCCATCACAAACAGGCCTACTGACCTATCCCCTCCGTAAAAGACAGGAGCCAGGCGTTCTGAAGCGGCTATCTTGCTTAGAAACTGTAGGCTTGCCCAATCATTGAATAAGTTCCATGCCAGTTCATGCGAGGCATCTGGATCAAAAATATTACCGGATGCTCGCTTCACAATCACACTTCTGGGTACTGTCGTAGGACCCTCCAGTACAGCAAAACGCAGCACCAGCGAGCGATGACTTCCCCCAAGGTCGCTTCCCTCACCCAGGCGCACCGCCCCATGAAAGGTTTCGGTCAGAATCTTCTCAGCAATAGCCTTCGTGGCAGAGAGCATAACGGTGTCTTTCTGCATAGTGATACCTACTTTCTTAATTTATCTTAATTGTACAATTGTAAATTTATCTAATTATCTGTCAAATGTCAATACCCCATTTTTGGGTAGCATCTTATAGGGATACGATGGTACCTCACGTATGATACGTTTGCCGCTTGCCCGCGCCGGTCATGCTCTATAGACTACAGGCGCGGGGGTATTTCCGCAGGTTCTGTTATGCCAGCAGGTTGAAGAGAAGAGAGAAAACGTGTTAGAAGTTCTACCTAAAATCGCCAAAATGCAGGCCTCATATGCTCTGGGCAAGCCCCTGGCGCTGCCGCTGAATCTCACCATCAGCGTAAGTTATCGCTGCAACTCTCGCTGTAAGACATGCAATGTCTGGCAGCGTCCCAATGATGATTTCACGATTGAAGAATACGATAAAACCTTTGCCTCGATTGGGCGCGATGCCTACTGGTTCACATTCAGTGGCGGCGAGCCGACGCTGCGCAAAGATCTGCCGGAGATGGTTGAGGCCGCCTATCGCCACTGCCGTCCGGGCATCATCAACATCCCCACCAACGGCATCCAGGACAAGATCATTCCGGGCCGCATAGAGCGCGTATTGCAGGCCGCGCCCGGCTCTGAAGTCATCGTCAATCTCTCGCTGGATGGTATCGGCGAAAAACACGACATCGTGCGTGGCGTCAAGGGTAACTTCGAGCGCTCCATGCGCACGTACGCGGGCCTCAAGGCTTTAAAGGGACGCTACAAAAACTTCACGCTGGGCGTCCACACGGTGATCTCAAACTTCAACATCGATGAATTTGAGAATATCTACGCCTTCGTGCGCGACGAAATGAAGCCGGACTCGTTCATCAGTGAGATCGCCGAGGAGCGCGTCGAACTGGATACCGTCGGCATGGGCATTACGCCGCCCGTCCAGAAGTACCAGCCCGTCATCGGACGCTTGCAGGAGGGCATTCGCAATTCCGAGTTCAGCGGCGTCTCACGCATCACGCAGGCCTTTCGCGACCGCTACTACGATATGGTCAAGCGCACACTGACCGAGAAGCGCCAGGTGATTCCCTGCATGGCCGGCATTGCCTCGGCCCAGATCGCCCCCAACGGCGATGTGTGGACCTGCTGCATCCGCGCCGAGTCGGTCGGCAACCTGCGCGATCACAACTACGACTTCAAGACTACCTGGACCACCGCCAAGGCCGACGAACTGCGCCGCAGCATCAAAGCCGGCGAGTGCTACTGCCCACTGGCGAACGCCTCCTACACCAACATGCTCTGCCACGTGCCCACCCTGAGCAGCGTCGCCATCGATGTCGCCAGGGGCACCGCTAGCGCCGCGCTCGCGCCCAAAAACAAGGGCCGCTCCGCGAAGTTGCGCGCCCTACCCGTCATCAACGCCAGCGACGAAGCCCAACATAAGGCCGTCCCAGCGGGTAAGAGCTAAACTTCGTCCTCGTGCCGTAGGGCGTGGCGT
>JBDTHH010000469.1:0-3090 GCA_039937055.1 Ktedonobacteraceae bacterium
GTTGCATATGGCGACCGCGACGGTCGCCACTACACCCTGGCCCATGATTGAAGTATGATAGTCCATTATACGACTGATTCAATAGAGACTATACAGAAGGATGTGCTGTGCCTGAGCGTACTATATATCTTGACCATGCCGCCACTACGGCGCTTGACCCGCGTGTGCTGGAAGCCATGATCCCCTACTTTACCACAGAATACGGCAATGCCAGCAGCATCTATACCCTTGGCCGGCATGCTATGCAGGCCATAGATGGCGCGCGCGAGCAGGTTGCCGAGGTGCTGGGTTGCCGGCCCACGGAGATAGCGTTCACCGGCTGTGGGTCGGAGAGCGATAACCTGGCCATCAAAGGGCTGGCCTACGCCTCGCAGAAGAAAGGCCAGCATATTATTACCTCGCAGATTGAGCATCATGCTGTGCTCCACACCTGCCAGTACCTGGAACGCTTTGGCTTCAAGACCACCTACCTGCCCGTCGATGCCTATGGTCGCGTCGATCCCGACGGCGTGGAGCGCGCGCTGAGCGAGCAGACGATCCTGGTCTCGATCATGTATGCCAACAACGAGATCGGCACGATTGAGCCGGTAGCCGAGATCGGTCGCATCTGTCGCGCACGCAAGGTGCCCTTCCATGTGGACGCGGTGCAGGCCGGAGGGGCGCTGCCGTTCGAGGTCGCTGACCTCAATGCCGACCTGCTCTCGCTCTCCGCGCACAAGTTCTACGGTCCCAAAGGGGTTGGTATCCTCTACACGCGCCAGGGTGTGCGTATCCTGCCGCAACTCCAGGGTGGCTCGCAGGAACGCGGGCGGCGCGCCGGCACGGAGAATGTGGCGGGCATCGTAGGCGCGGCTACCGCGCTGCGCCTGGCTTATGAAGATCTGCCGCAGGTCACGCCGCACCTGTGCGCGTTGCGCGATCGCCTGATCAACGGTATCCTGGAGACCATCCCGCGCAGTCGCCTGACGGGACATCCCAGCGAGCGCCTGCCGAATAACGCCAGCTTCTGCTTTGAAGGTGCCGAGGGCGAATCCATCCTGCTCAGCCTCGACCTGCACGGGATCGCTGCCTCCACCGGCTCGGCCTGCACCTCTGGCTCGGTGGACCCCTCGCATGTGCTGATCGCCCTGGGGCTGCCCCCGGAATGGTCCCATGGTAGCCTGCGCCTGACGCTGGGCAAGGAGAATACCGCCGCCGATGTTGATGCGGTCTTAGCCCTGCTCCCTGGCATCGTTGAGAAGGTGCGCGGGCAGAACATGTGATAGTGAGGAAACCAGGGCGCGATGCGAGCTTCTGAAAAGATTTTGCGAAAGGTGGAGGCAGAAATGCACGTTTTCCAATATCACCCGGATATTCTGACACGGTACCCACAGGTCGTTGGCGGAGCTATCCTGGCACGGAATGTGACCAATGGCCCAACCCCAGCACGTTTGCAGGCTCTCTACCAGGACGAACAGCAGCAGGTCCTGCAACGCATTGGCAGCACTCCCCTGAGTCAGATCGAGTCCCTGGCAGCCTGGAGGCGTGCTTTGCGTGGTTTTGGGGTGGATCCCACTCAATACCGTAGCGCCTCTGAGGCCCTTTTGCGCCGCTTGACCAAAAAAGGGGATATTCCGAGTATCAATCTCCTGGTTGATCTCGGCAATCTTGTGAGTATCCGCTATGGGTTGCCTGTGGCGGTGTTTGAGAGGCGTGCCTTACAGGGGGCGGTGACGGTGCATTTTGCTGATGGATCAGAACGCTACAGCGAACTGGGTGAAAGCGCTGAGGATCACCCGGAGCCAGGCGAGGTGGTGTTCTCTGATGAAACGAAGCTGGTGATCGCACGCCGCTGGTGCTGGCGACAGAGCGAATCAAGCGCTGCTAGCGCGCAGACGCGAGAGTGCCTGATTACGATCGAAGCGCACCACGCCACAGGCCGCCATGATATCGAGGCCGCGCTGCATGACCTGCTGGCTTTGCTGAAAGAATATGCCGGAGGAACCTCTACCTCGGCCATCCTGGATGCAGACCATCCAGCATTGATTTGCGCACTTCTGGAGTGAGCATGGTCTCCCTGGAGTTCATATTGGAGGTGCATCTTGTGCGCAGTGTGCTTTCCTCGTTTTCGAGGGTTGACCAGTATGAGCAGATGAAAGGCTAGACCAATCACGTAAGGGTCAGCGCATCACACGAGCCGCCTGATAAGAGCCGCCGCATGATCCACGCGCGTGCGGCCGCGGCCTGCACCGAGGTGGCGGCCTGGACCAGCGGTCCGTCCATCAGGCGTGGGACCATGAAGCCCTTGAATGGTCCGTACGTTGGCACGCGCACAGTGATCTCCTCAAAGCGCAGCAGTTCAGGCGCGCACAGGGCCACGACCGTCAGCGGATCATGCAGGTACGGAAGTTGCGGCTGCCAGCGTGGGTGATGTCGTTGCCAGATAGCGATCAGGTCGCTCAGCAGTTTGGTGCGCGCCGACTCCTGTGCGCGCATAGCTGCAATATCCTCAGCGCGCAGGTGGCATTGCAGCGTGACATTCAAGCCGATCAGTGTCACCGGCGCGCCTGCTGCCAGCACGATCTGCGCGGCCAGTGGGTCATTGCGCACGTTCCACTCGGCCCAGGGTATGCCGCTGGTGCCTCCCATGACAATGATATTTCGTATAGCCATAAACAGATGATGTTCGGTCTGGAGGGCGGTAGCGATGTTGGTGAGGGGACCCAGGCACAGGAGCGTGACCTGGCCTGGGTGGGCCATGACCGTCTCAATAATCAGTTCGGGTGCGGACTTCGGGCTGAGCGTATAGGTCTCGCGCTCATTGAGGATCGCGGCCTGCGGGACGCCAGAGGGGTGGCGACGTGGCTGGAGGGGTGTGCCGAGGCCAGGGGCAATAGGGATGTCCGGGTGTTCAAAGACCCGCAGCAGGTGTGTGGCCAGGCGCGCGCGCAGCGTAGTATCGCCGAAAACCGTGGTGACCCCGCGCAGGTCGATCTCCGGCGAGTTCGCGATGAGTGCCAGGGCCAGGGCATCATCGACATCGTCGCCGATGTCTGTATCAACCAGCACCATGTGTTTGCGGGTCGAAGATTGGCCTGTTTCTGTAGCAGG
>JBDTHH010000470.1:0-2774 GCA_039937055.1 Ktedonobacteraceae bacterium
GGCCAGTAGAAGATATACAGGCGGTCCGTCAGAACTGGAGTGAGAAGCGGGGCCTGATCGATGAGTACCACACAGACGGCCAGCATATAAAAGCCGGTGACAGGCCGACGTATCACCAGGGCGGCAATGATAAGAACTGCGACCATGCCCACCACCAGGCCAAAGCCGATGGCCATGCCACTCAGCACCAGCAGCGGGGTAATACTGATCACCATGATGAAGATGCCAATGAACAGCAGCAGGTCGCTGCGCCTCTGCTTCGTCAATAAGGCTGGTATGTCAGCTACAAGCTCTTCTGCGATGATTGGTTGTGTACGCATACCACCTCATGTGAAAGAAATGTACAGGATCATGCTAACCACAATCCCGCTCATCAGCAGGCGCACCCAGCCATTATACTGGCGCGCAAACAGGCCCAGGACGAGAAAAAGCAACAGCAGTCCAAAAACTGTTTTCATCGACCCTCCCCGGCTATAACAATTGGCGTATCCAGCGTGGGATGCGGCTCTCCAACTGGTTGAGAATCAGGCCATGCACAGGCATATCCCTGAGTTGCGTACACGTCTCAACGATGAGATCATCGGGAGTTACTCCGGCGCGCACAACCACAATGATGGCCTCCACCAGGCTGGCAGCCAGCGGACCATAGGCCGTAGTCGCCACAGAAGGCAGGTCGACAACCAACAGCTCCTTCGAGCGCGTCCAGTTAGCCAGCAGGTCATCCTGGCGCATGCGTTGCAGCAACTGCACAGCATCGCGCTTGCCATCCCCGGCCGGAATGACTGTGAGCATGCCATTGACCTTGTGGCGAATAGCCGTCTCACTGCACTCTCCCCGCAGCCATTCCGCCAGTCCAGGCGTGCGCGGACACCCAAAGTATTCGTGCAGCGTAGGATGCTCCCAGTTGCATTCCAGCAAAGTGACCGGATCATGGCTATCGTTCGCCAGCAGGAGAGCGGTCAGCGTCGCCAGGAACGACTTCCCCTCACCCTTGATCGAACTGGTAAAACCAAGACTATGGACCGGGTCCTGCTCTCGAAAAAAGAGCGAGACGCCGAGTTGCCTGCACCGTTCCTGCAAGACCCGCGCATTGGCTGCGTCGCGTCGCGAAACTTGCCGGGGCCGGCGCTTGTCGGCCGGTTCCTTCAATGCCGGTACTGGCGATGGTATCGGAGCCGTCACAACATCGGTGGACGCGAGGGCTGGCTTTGCCACCGGCGTATCCTCGGTGGGAGGCACAGGTAATCTAGGAGTGATAGGTATTTTCGGAGTTGGCAGTCTCTCCGTCACCTGAATATCTTTATCTTTTGCCATTCTTCCTTCTCACAATCTAATAGCCGGCAACGCCATCCGTCAGTGCCAGCGTATCCTGATGCGCAGGAGCGACTAGCAGGGGTACAGACGGCCTCGATACTCTGGGAAGTTGCATAACAACCGGAAAATCTGTGACTTTCCGCAGGTCAAGCGGAGTATAGACGCCGTGATTGCGGCGCACCAGTATGAGAACATACACGATACAAGCAAGAAGCGCCACACCCAGGCCAACCCCTCCAGCTATCAGCAGATCTTTCGTTCGCGAAACAGGTTTGGCTGCTACCAGCGGCGCATCCAATACCTTAAAGAGACTATCGGCAGTTGTACCCTGATTATTCAGGTCCTGGTTCAAGGTAGCGATATTGGTCTGGATATTTGCCAGGGCAGCCTGCGCTTGCTGGGTCTGGGTATGGAGCTGGGTATATTGCGGATCGGATTGGAGATCATTCTTATTCAGTTTTGGATGGGCCGCAATATAGCTCGCCTCAGCGGCCACGGCGCTATTGACATCCTGCTGCGCTTTGGCCTGTTGCGTCTGGTAACTATTTAACAGGCGCTGACCTTCCACAACAGAAAAGCTTTGACTCTGTACACCGTAGTTTTGAATAACGGCGGCCACAACCTGCTGCGCGATCTTTGGATTGCGCTGTGTATAGCTGATCACATACAAGTTATAGCCCTGGGCCACCACCTGTACATGCTGAGATATATCACTAAACAGCGTATCATCGCGGAGCTGCGGGTCTGCCTGCACGTTGGCGGCCAGCGTTGAGGCCAGGTTCGACTCTCTGGCAACCGTGAGCGTAAAATCGCGCGACTGGAGCAGTTCAGTGAGAGCCGTTGTCTGCGTTTCAGCAGGGGTCGCCAGCAGGTCGGTTTCCGGCCCGGTTGCGCCAATGACGGTGTAGCGGTGCAAAGCCCATAAGCTCGCGGTCGTTTGATATGAGCGCGGGAGCAGGTAGCCCACCGCTAAACCCAGCACAGGAAGCACTACGATCAGCACCAGCAGGTGTATAGGGTGGCGGAACACCACTTCAAGAACACGGAGCATAAGTACGTCCCTCTTCATTTTCGATAAAACTCTATTGCAACATGTGCTTATTTGCATCTTCGTGAGGAAATCACCTCCACCGGGCATGCCTCTCACTTGTAGTAAATCGGTTGCTAAAGCGGTTCAAATAGTGTGTTTAAACGGCGCATGTGTATACATCTCTACACTGACACATCGCATCCTCCTTCGTGGTGCTCTGTCAAGGTTCATGGCACGGGTGAGATGGCCCCAACCCGCGTAGGGATTCGGCTTGCCGCATCCGGGTCAGGCATCCCTTGGGGGGCCTGTGGGGCCTCCTCCCAGCCACCCGGATGCGGCTTGCCGCATCCGGGTGGCTGGGAGGAGGCATCGCCCTGATATCCGTGCCATGAACCTTGACAGAGCAGTAGCTGCGCGATTGATCGCGCGG
>JBDTHH010000471.1:0-4436 GCA_039937055.1 Ktedonobacteraceae bacterium
AAAAGGGTCATGTCTTGCCGACAGAGAGAGCGACGAAAATGCGGCATTTCATGCATCAGTATAGCCTTTTGGGCGATTTTCGGAGGAAACCTTCCCCTGCGAAAAGCCATCGCTCCTACGAATACAGGTTATATAGGCTAGCCTACACAGACGAGGCGGGTAGGATGCCCTTCGCGGGCATCCTTATATAGAGATGACCGCTTACTATTCGCGGATACCGCGTGCAGGCAGCGGGCGAACCAGCGGGCTCATCATGGGCAGATCTTTTTTGCCGCGCGGCAGGCGCTGGCGCACCAGGTAGTTCGGCGCCACCGCCAGGTCTTCCTTCTCCAGGGTCACATCTGGACCGAAGCGATTGAAGAACGACAGCTCGAAGTTCGGCGTGATACCCAGAGCGCCGTGAGGGCAGACCTCCACACAGTCGCCGCAGAAGATACAGCGGTCAAGCGCGAAGGCCCAGCGTGTCAGTTCACGTTCGGCCATCATCAGCGAGCCGGTGGGGCAGACCTGCACACAGGCGCCGCACGAGACGCAGTCGGTATCGTGCAGGCTGACGTTGAATGGGGTGGCCACAATGGTATCAAAGCCCTTGCCGAACATCCCATAGCAGTCCGGCCCGATCACATCGTGGCAGACGCGCACGCATTGGGTGCAGTTGATACACTTGTTGGGGTCGCGCAGGATAAAGCTGTGCGACAGATCGGTATCATAATCGTGATAGTCGCTCGGCTCGCCATTGTGGTAGCGGTTATCCGCCAGACCATGCTCGATGCTGTAGCGCTGCAAGTCGCACTGGCCGGCCGCCGGACACACGCACTGCAAACAACGGGCCGCCTCGCGCTGCGCCTGCTCTGGCAGATAGCCATCTTCAATGATCTTGAAGTTGCGCTTGCGCTCCTCATAGGGGAGCATCGGCATCTTCACCTTTGGCTCTACAGGCTTATAGGGCACGATATCGAAGAGATCGGGCTTGCGCTCCTCCAGTTCCAGGCGGCGCGCCACCTCTTTCATGTCCTCGCCACTGAGGTAGGCATGGACCGAGCGCGCCCCCAGCTTGCCCTGGGCCACGCACTCGATGATGGTCTTGGCGCCCATCTGCGCGTCACCACCGGCAAAGACGGCCTGACGGTCGGACATATAGTTATGCGGGTTCGTCTGGATCGTACCCCATTTCGTCCACTTCACGCCTGACTTCTCGTCGAGCACGGCGGTATCCGGCTTCTGACCGTAGGCGGGGATAACCACGTCGCACGGGATCACATATTCAGAGCCTTCAATGGGCACCGGGCGGCGGCGGCCGCTGGCATCCGGCTCGCCCAGCTTATTCTTCTGGATTTCGAGGCCCTTGACCTTACCATCCTCGGTGACGACGCGCGTGGCCTGCGCGTAGAAGATAAGCTCCGTACCCTCGGCCTCGGCATCTTCGATTTCTTCCGGCGTGGCGGTCATCTCTTTGGCCGAGCGGCGGTACGCGGTATGGACTTTGGCGCCCAGGCGCAGCGAGGTGCGTGTGCAGTCGAAGGTTGTGAAGCCGCCACCGAGCACGATTACCTCATTGTCAACGTGTACCGGAACAGATTTGCCCTCGACCTTTTCAGCCAGGAAGGCAATGGCGTTGACCACACCATCCGCGTCTTCGCCGGGGGCGCCCAGCGGGTTACTGGTCCAGGCGCCAATCGCCAGGTAGACGGCATCAAAGCCCTGAGCGAAAAGATCATCAACAGTGAAATCCCGGCCAAGCTTAACGTTGGCCTGCAAATCCACACCCAGTTGCCAGACATGATTGATCTCGCGGTCCATCATGTCCTTCTGCAGGCGATACTCGGGGATGCCATAGCGCAGCATACCACCAGGCTGGGGCTGCATATCAAAGACCTTGCAGTAATGCCCCTTCATCGCCAGGTAATACGCGGCGGAGAGGCCGGCAGGACCGGCGCCCACAATCGCCACGCGCTTGCCGGTCGGCGGGTCCTGGACATAGGGGATAGGCGGCTCAAGCAGGCAGGATTCAGCGGCATGGCCATGCATGCGACAGATAGCGATCTCCTCCTCGACCAGCGCGCGGCGGCAACCCTTCTGACAGGGAGCCGGACAGGTGAGGCCCAGGATATAGGGGAAGGGCAGCACCTCTTTGACCAGGCGCGTCGCCTCTTTCATCGACCCCTTGGCGATCAGTTCCAGGTAGCCGGGGATATCGATATGTGTTGGACAGTCTATCTGGCACGGCGGCTGGCAATACGCGTTGTGGTCAGAGAGGATCATCTCCAGGTTGGTGCGCCGGATGTGAAATAGCTCGTCCGATTGCGTCGTTACCACCATGCCGGGAGCCACCGGCGTATTACACGAAGGCAGAGGCCGCGCATAGCCCTCGATGTGGACGAGGCACATGCGACAGGCCGAGGTTGGCTCCAGTTTCTCGTCATTACACAGGTTCGGGATATCCATCATGCCGTGATCGATGGCCGCGCTCAGGATCGTCTGGTTCTCATAGGCCTGCACAGTCTTGCCATCGATGGTCAATGTGAGGCCAGGTTGCCCAACCTCGTTGCGCACCATGGCCCCGTTCCCATCCTGAAGGACTGGTGAAAGATTATCGCGAATTGTTATAGCCATGAACTTCCTCTTCCAGGTTGCTTTTTTCGCGCTCGCAACCGCTAATGTTGCCAGAGATTACCAGCGCGAAATCCTTATGGCAAGACATGTTTCGTTACGAAACGCTGAGCGCGAACCGGAACACAGGTGCCCGTGGGACACTGCTGTTCCTCGATATGCATCTTAAAATGATCGGGCCAGTAATGTTTGGCGGTCTTGAGCGCGTTGGGCGCCTGCACGCCGAAGCCGCAGAGCGACCCGGCCGGCACATAGGCGGCAAGCTCATCAAGCAGGGCCAGGTCTGAATTGGAGCCAAGGTCGCTAGCGATGCCTTCGAGGATGCCGGTGATACGCTTGACACCGATGCGGCATGGCACGCATTTCCCGCAGGTCTCCTTGCTGAGATAGTGACTGCGCTCCATAGCCCAGGCGACCATGCAGGTATTGGCCGGCAACAGCTCGATCACACCGGAACCGACGATGGCGCCCGCCTCCTCGATGGGGTCAAAGTCGAACGGCGTATCGAGCGCGCTGGGAGGCAAAGCGCCACCTTCGGCGCCACCCACTACAACGGCGCGCAGATCGCTATCGGGATGGCTATAGCCCGCGTGTCGCAGCACTTCGCGCAGCGTGGCGCCGAAGGGCACTTCGACCACCTTCGGCTCGCTATCAGGCAGATAGTCATAGACTGTCAGCACCTTGGTGCCGCCGGTGGTCACGGTGCCTACGCTGGTAAAGGCCTCGGGACCTTCGCGCACAATGACAGGCACGTTTGCCAGCGTTTCAATAGAGTTGATGGCCGTTGGCTTCTCCCACAGACCAGCCTGCGCCGGGTAGGGAGGTCGCTGCTCAGGCATACCGCGCCGGCCCTTAATCAGGGCCATCTGCACAGTCTCCTCGCCACCCATAAAGCCGCTATCGACGCCCAGCACAGTAATGGTGCAACTGAAATCGGTGCCCAGGATATCGCGACCCACGAGGTTGGCATCGCTGGCCTCCTGCAGCGCCCGCCGCACGGCTGCGATACCTTCCACGAAGAAGCTGCGCGCGAAGAGATACGTTTCCGAGGCGCCCACGGCATAGGCCGCCAGGACAATGCCCTCGATAACCTGGTGCGGATTGCGCTCCAACAGAGAACGCGCGGCCCATGAGCGCGGGTCGGCATCATAGGCGTTGCAAATAACGTACTTCGGCGCATCGTCCTGGCGGCTCACAATGCGCCATTTCTCACCAGCCAGGCGACCGGCGCCGCCGCGACCACGCAATTTGGCATCGATGACCTGCTGAATCACCTGCGCGGGCGTCTGCTCACGCAGGGCCTTTTCTACAGCGCTATAGCCGCCAGAGCGGCGGTAGGCTTCGAGGGCGCGCACATCAGGTTCGCCGCGCCGTCGCAATACGCGATATGTCGTATCAAAATCAGGCATTGGGCTGCCTCACATGATGAATATTACCCCACACACCTCGCTGGTCGGGTGCCAGACCACGCTGCGGCTGGTCGTCTCGCGTGATGCCCTTCACGGCGGGTGCGGGCTTAAACTTCGGGCTCATGGTCGCGATGCCGAAGAGATCGCTCAGATCGACGCCTCGTGTCTGCACAATACGCTTGGCCGCGGGCAGGGGCAGGTAGCCATAGATATCCATGACCGCGTCCAGCAGCGCGGGCAGCGCCCCGGCCTCCTCCGGCCAGGTCGTCAGCAGTTCATCAACCTTCGCAAGATCTATTTCAGGCTCCAGGGAATCCTTGACGGGCATAGCCACACAGGGAGAGATGGGCCTGTTATGATAGTCCACCGCGTACTCGGCGATACGCTGGGTATAGAAGCCCCCTTTGGACGCCCCTG